>JAYUIP010000244.1:0-8129 GCA_043765945.1 Arcicella sp. | reverse complement strand
TGATAAGTTATTGAACCATCTCCGTTGAAAGTGGAGGCGGGTCTTGCTAAATTTTGTCCGACAAAAGTGTACGAATCTGGTCCGCTCCAAGAATAAGTCATTCCAGCAGGAACGGCAGAAGAAATACTTAATTTTATAGTATCTGCAAAACAAACAGCAACATCTCCAATAACACTTAGGTTTTGAAGTACTGTTCCAATATTAACTGAGGTTGTTCCAGTGACTAAACAACTATTGGCATTCGTAATGCTTACCGAATAAATACCCTCTTTGGTAGTAGTTAAATTTGTAATGGTGGGATTTTGTAAAGTTGAAGTAAAACCACTCGGTCCTGTCCATGAATAATTCAGGTTTACTTCCTCCGTGACAACGGCTAACTCTAAATCACTATTTAAGCAAGATGAGGCATAAGGGGGAATCAAAACATCTGGTTTATTGACAATAACAATTTGTCTTGCTCTAACACTCGAACAAATTCCTCCTGACTCACAGGCTACAAAATAATCAGTTGAAATGCTTGGCGAGACGGTCAGAACAGTTATCAAATTGCCACCTTCTTGCAAATCATACCATTTCACCGCCCCAGTTGTACAGGTTGCGGATAAGTTTGCTGAACCACCAGGACAAATGATTTGGGATGAAACTGCAACCGAGGGAACAGCCAAAGTTGTTATCTGTATATTTGTACCATTGGTTAAAGACGTTGTGGTGGGATTTGAAGCAACAATTCGCACTCGATATCCGTTTCCAATCGGCAAACTTAATGGAATCCTGAAAGACACCGTATGGACTCCAACCGCCGAACGATTAATGAATCCAATAACCGTTGGGGAACCGAAACTCCCGTTAAAATTTGAAATTTGAACTGAAAAACGATTGCTGGAATTGAATATACCACTTGTCTCAAACTCAATGGTTCCAGTCTCACCTGTACAATAAGAAGACTTTAGGATAGAATTCAGAGTAATCTGATTTAAAAGATTATTCTTTTTAAACTCCAAAAAAGAAAATTTTGTAGGATTTAGACTTTCCTCTAACGAATTGAAATTTTGGAAAGCAACTGCGTGCTTTGATTTTGAAGAAGCAATTCCTGTTGAAGAAATATTTCTGGAAAACGAGTAAGCGTTATGTTGCTGAATATAAATCAGCAGGGATAATAACACCTTAGCAAAAGTTTTGAAATTTTTTCTTGAAAGAATATTTGGCGGAATGATTCTTTTAATAGTAAATACTTTCATTGGTTGTGTTTAAATTTAGCAAAAGAAATAATTTTAAGGTTGTGTGTTTTTAAAAAAAGCAGCCAAATGTTAATATCGTAGATGAAAGATTTAAAATTGACCTTAAAGTTATCTCTATGGTACATCTTTATATATTTAGCAATTGTCGAGCCAAACTTTTACTACTGATATTAAACCTTTTTCAAGAAAAATTAAGAGGGAAAGCGGATTGATTTTTGGATAAGAGGAGTGAATAGAAATTAAGCAGTAAAAAAAGATTATTAAGAAATAAGTATATAAACGGTTAAATGTGTCGTTTTATGTAGAAATATAGTTTCGTAAAATTAACTAATTAGCTTACCGTAAAAGAAGGAAATATTTTAAATATTTTCAATATTTTTCTTTGGTATTAATACTGAAATATTTTCATGTAATACTCTGATTATGAGTAAGTTAATTGTTTAGTTTGAAATTAAGATTTTACATGAATGAAAATACTCCATTTTTTTTAAAAGAAAAACGGAGTGATTTTTATAATATTCTAAAGATAAAATACCATATTCGGCTTAAATTAAAATCCAAAATGGAAATTTATTTAAGTCGAATACGGTATCTTAAATTTCAAGGAATTATTTTTTATTTTCTTAAAATCCTCATAAAAACATCTTCTAACATCCCTGCCATATTGATTTTTATTTTGAAATTAGAAATATCTAAACCTTTCGCATTATATTTTGAAATCCAAATTTCTTTAAAACCTAACTTTTCAGCTTCTGAAATTCTTTGTTCAATCCGATTAACCGCTCTGATTTCGCCCCCTAAGCCAACTTCTGCGGCAAAGCATACTTTTGAGGGGATACTTAAATCTTCATAAGATGATACAATTGAAGCACAAACTGCCAAATCAACCGCTGGGTCTTCCACTTTTAATCCTCCTGCAATATTTAAAAATACATCTTGATTTCCCAATCTAAAACCACCTCTTTTTTCCAAAACTGCTAATAACATATTCAAACGTTTTGCATCAAAACCTGTCGAACTCCGTTGAGGTGTTCCGTAGGTGGCAATGGAAACTAACGATTGTGTTTCGATTAAAAGGGGGCGATTTCCTTCTAACATTGCTCCAATGGTTATTCCAGAAAAATCTTCATCTCGTTGCGAAATTAAAATTTCAGAAGGATTCGATACTTCACGAAGACCTGTATTCAACATTTCGTAAATGCCTAATTCTGAGGTGCTTCCAAAACGATTTTTAGTTGTTCGGAGTATTCTATACGCCATGTGGCGGTCGCCTTCAAACTGCAAAACCGTATCAACCATGTGTTCCAAAACCTTTGGACCTGCCAGTGAACCATCCTTTGTAATATGTCCAATCATAAACACAGGCGTGCCAGATTCTTTGGCAAATTTCATTAATTCAGCCGCACATTCCTTTACCTGCGAGACACTACCCGCCCCAGATTCAACAAACGATGACTGAAGTGTTTGAATGGAATCAATGATTAAAATATCGGGCTTAAATGCTTCAATTTGCTTGAAAATATTTTGCGTTTGGGTTTCGGTTAAAATAAAACAATTGGCACTTTGATTTTCTAAACGTTCTGCTCGCATCTTGATTTGCTGTTCTGATTCCTCACCCGAGACATACAAAACACGATGTTCCTTCAACATTAACGCAATTTGAAGCATCAAGGTAGATTTGCCAATTCCAGGTTCTCCGCCTATTAAAACCATCGACCCTAACACAATTCCACCGCCCAAAACCCGATTTAACTCTGAATCTTGAGTTAAAATTCTTGGTTGTTCCTCAAACCTGATTTCCTGAATAGCGGTTGGTTTTGAAGCTATTCTCGTAGTAGTTGATACTTTCCAAGAACCTTTGGTTGGCTCCTCTTTTTGAACGACTTCTTCCACAAAGGTGTTCCATTCATTACATGACGGACATTTACCCAACCATTTTGGTGCTTGTTGTCCACAATTTTGACAGAAAAATGATGTTCTTACTTTAGCCATTTTTTTATTTGGGTGATTAGGAATTGATAAATCAATGACTGGGAAAAATGTTGACGGTAAGTTCAAACATGAGTACCTTACATTAAATTATACCAAAAAATTGATTAAACAGATACAAACAAACAAGATTATCACGTTATCCCTTCAGCATAATAAAAACTCACAAATATGAACAAAAAACTGCTATTCTTACTTTTCGTTTTGGCTTTTGCAAAAGCAAATGCCTCATTCGCTCAATTTACCATTGGTATAAAAGGTGGTGTAAATCTCTCTCAATTGAAAACAGATTTCAAAACACAATCGTTCGGAGATAATCTGCAACAAAGTTTAGATACAAAAACGGGCTATGTCGGGGGAGTATATGTGAGAATTGGTAGTAAGTTTTTTGTTCAACCCGAGTTCATTTTTTCTGCAAAAGGAGGGAGCGTAAATATTTTAAAGGGAGGCTCAACAATTACTTCGCAAACTGTTGCAATTGAATATACCAATTTCGATATACCCGTGTTGATTGGTTTCAAAGTTGGTCCACTACGTTTAAATGCAGGACCGATGGCATCTTTTAAAATTTCGGACAAAGGTTTAGATGAAGCCCTAAAAGCCTACTCAAGTAATGTTGAAGAATCTTTTAAAAATGCTTCGTATGGATATCAAGCAGGCGGAGGATTGGATTTAGGGGCTTTGTCAGTAGATTTAAGATATGAAGGAAGCCTTTCAGAAGTAACAGGAAATAAATTTAATAACATCAACTTTACGCAGAAAGGAAACCTTTGGCAATTGACTTTAGGTTTAAGACTTTTGTAAGATACTGAAAAAGAATAATGGGGATAGGAAAATGGTTAAACAGCCATTTGCTATCCCCATTATTCTTTTTCAACAATTTTTGATTTTTTAGCGATGTCTCTCAACGATTTCAGATACAATCCTTCTACTTTTTCTCTTGCCCATTCCGTTTTTCTTAAAAAAGTTAAGCTTGATTTAACACTCGGATTTTCATTAAAACATTTGATATTTATACGAGTGCCAAGGTCTTCCCAACCATAATAATTAGCCAAATGCTCTACAATTTCAGCCAATGTGATGCCATGAAGCGGATTATTTCTTTGTTTTTCCATTGTTACACTTTAAAATTTGAATTCAAAGTTACGATGCGTAATTTTGTAAACCATAATCATCTTAACAAACTGAATGCAAAACCCCCATCAACCTATTTATTTCCCAAACCTCAACGGAGTACGTTTTATCGCAGCCTTTTCTGTTTTGATTCATCACACCGAACAAATTAAATATTTAATGGGTCTTGAAAATATTTATGGGAATTATTTTATTAAAAACTTAGGAAAATTAGGCGTAGGATTGTTTTTCGTTTTGAGTGGATTTCTAATAACTTATCTACTATTAAGCGAAAAGCAGCGAAGAGGAGATATTTCAACAAAAGATTTTTATATCAGAAGAGTTCTTAGAATTTGGCCCCTTTATTTTATTATTGTCATCTTAGGTTTTTTTGTTTTCCCAGCCATTCCAATTTTTAATGAACCACTCAGAGTCCAATATTATTTTGATGAAGATTTCTTCAAAAGGTTGCCATTCTTTTTGCTATTTTTACCCAATTTGGGCTTTGTATTTTTTCGCTCACCTTACTTGTGTGCTCAAACATGGTCAGTTGGTGTGGAAGAACAATTTTATGCCATTTGGCCCTGGATTATAAAAAGCAAAAATCCAGTAAAAACATTCTTTAAATTACTAACAATGTTTTTAATATTTTTAGGTATTGTATGGCTTTACATATTCAAAATCAGCGACTTATCTGAAATAACAAAACAAAAAACTCAAGATGGATTAGCTCTATTTTTTAGTCAATTCAGAATTCTGACGATGGTAATTGGAGGAATTGGGGCGTACTTAGTATTTGAAAAAAAGGAGAAAATTTTATCTATTTTGTTTAGGAAAGATGTGCAAATTTTAATATATTCAATCTTATTTTTAATGTTGGGAACAGGTTTTCATTTCCCTGGATTAAATATGGAATTTTATGGGATATTTTTTTGCTTTTTTATTCTTAATGTATCAAGAAACCAACATTCAATTTTTTATTTAGAGCAAAAGATTATTCATTACTTAGGTAAAATTTCTTACGGGATTTATATCTATCATCCAGCCGTAATTGTGCTGTGCATAAATTCAATTCACCTACTATTTGGCAAAACTATAAACAAGATTTATCTCAACCTTCTTCTCTATCCTTCGGCAATACTCTTAACAATTTTTGTCTGCGAACTTTCTTTCAGATTCATAGAAACTCCACTTCTAAAATTAAAAGATAAATTTAACCGATAAAAAAGGTTCATTAATTGTTTAACAATCAATGAACCTTTAAAATTTTGATTTAATCTTTGGAGTCCGTAACTTTTAGCAGTTTCCCCTGCAAATCAATTATTTGTTTTTGCATACCAATAACCTCATCAGCTTTTATTGCAACATAGCCCGTTCGAGGTTCTTCAACAACCGACATATTTTTTATGGTTGTTTCTCCTGCTAAATAAGCAACGTTTACATCCAATGTTGTCGCAATTCTACTCAGCTGTGAATACTTTGCATCGTTTCTATTCAAAATTGCGTGCAAAGTAGCCTCAGTAATTTTAGATTGAGTTGCCAACTGTAATAGCGTAATTCCTTTTTCCGCTACCAAAACTCTTATTCTGTCTTCAATTCGTTTCATAGTCATTCAAACTGGTAAAGAAATTTATTTAAGATTTGAGGTAAAATACTTTTTAAATAAATTTCAATAATTTATTGGATTTGATTTTGAGTTATACTCATAAAATTATAGTTTTGTATAAATTTATGAATTTATTGATTTTTAGTAAATTTTATATCAACTAACTTTGTTAAAACTACAAAAAATAAAGTTAAAATATAGCCATTAGTTGATTCCTCCCACCAAAATATTACATTGTCTAACAAAAAATGTTAGGCACAAATATAATTATTTTATAACAATATGCCTCAAAATGATTTAAAAAAAACATCTGAAATCTTAAAAAATAGGATTGAGGTGTGTAAAAAGGTTCTTCCAAATAATTGGAGACAACAAATTATTGTGCTTGCACCAGAGTACGATAGTCTCAAGGGGGCAAGATTAATGGACAATGTGTTTAAACTTCGTTCATCAGATTTAAGATTAACAGAATTAATTGAGCAAATAGCGGAAGATTCAATAATTGGAGTCGAAACGATAGTTACTGAAAAAGATTTTAAGGACAGTAATATTTAAAAAACATTTTTTACGTTAAATATTTGTCCTGTGTATGCAAATATTATTGTATGTCAGTGGCGGCTGATGTGAAGTATAATGAACATCACAGGACAAATATTAAAAAGCCACACAATATTAACGATTATGTGGCTTTTTTAGTGAGTAAGATAAAAATTCTATTATCAAAAATGATTATAATCTAATAATTAAAATAATCAAAGTGCTTGGACAAATTTACTCATGGCATGACTAAACTCATAAACTACTGATAATGAACAAGTTATAATCAGTCATGCCATGAGTATTATGCTAATTAATTTTATCTTGGCACTTATTTTAAATTAAGTTTTTCAATTTCAATTATTTCGCCCGATTCTTTTTTCTTCAAAATTACTCTCGTATCTCCATTTGAAAGAATTTCATCTTTGATAAACCAATGTTCGGCATCATATTCTTGATAAACGGATGGTTTTGAAAGTCCTTCCTGTCCTCTCCAAATAGGTAGAATTACAGGTTCCCACAATTTTGTTTTTGCTGATTTATAGGCAGCATCAATAATAGAATTCACCACATATCCATCATAAAAAGATTCTTGGGGTAATCGTCCTTCTTCAATGGCATTGAACATATCCGTAAACATATGGGTATATCCCAATTCGTGAGCTTCATCACCCACTGGAAATAGCCAACCCGTAGCGGATTCGGCTTTTTCTGCCACATAACTCCCTTCACCTTTACCCGTTGTAAACATCTCAAAACCTGTTCTCAAAAATGAGTTTGTCCAGATTGTGCCTTCCGTTCCCATCACTTCATCACGTAAATCCATACCTCCACGAAACGTCCAAGATACTTCAAATTGTCCAATTGCACCGTTTTCGTACTTCACCAATCCAATGGCATGGTCTTCGGCATCAATGGGTTTCACTTGCGTATCTGCCCAACACATAACTTCAACGGGTCTAACATCTTTTCCAATAAAGTTTCTGGCAATTTCAATGCAGTGACAACCTAAATCAAGGACTGCACCACCACCCGCCATTTCAATATTCCAAAACCAGTCTGAATGTGGTCCAGGGTGTGTTTCACGAGATTTTGCCCAAAGCACTCTGCCAATGGCTCCGTCTTTTACACTTTGAACAGATTTTAAGAATTTCGGGGTATAGCAAAGGTCTTCTAAATATCCGCCAAAAACGCCTGCCTCTTCGCAAGCCTTCGTCATTCTGAGGGCTTCTTCTGCATTTCTTCCCAATGGTTTTGTACATAAAACTGCCTTTTTGTGTTTCACACAAAGCATAACTGCCTCCTCGTGAATGTGATTTGGCAGAGCAATCACAACCACTTCTGTTTCGGAATTAGCAATGGCTTCTTCCATCGAAGTCGTGAAATTTGGAATTGAATAATCTGATGCGAAACGTTTTGCCGTTTCTTCTTTCCGAGCATAAACAACTTCTACACGGTCACGACCCCGTTGTCCGTGCAGTGAATCAGCGTAAAAACGACCGATAAAACCTCCTCCGAGAATACAAACTTTTGCCATAATAAATAGTAGCCCCCCAACCCCCAGAGGGGGGAGTTTTAAATTTTAGTAATTCCCCCTCTGGGGGTTAGGGGGCTACTTTTTTATCTTTAAAAAATATAATAAACAA
>JAYUIP010000243.1:0-8143 GCA_043765945.1 Arcicella sp. | reverse complement strand
AATATTGAAAACAGGGCTAAAAGTGATTTTAGCCCTGTTTTTTTATAACTTTTACTCTTGCCTCAACGTAGAAATTGCATACAATGGAAATACATTTATTGGCGGATAAGTAGAAAAGTTTTCCAAAGAAAGCCTAATACCATAATCGCTCTTTTTTTCCTTCAAAAATTGGAACATACTTTGCATTGCTCCTTTGTTCGATGCTTTAATTTCTAAGGGAATAACCTTTCCATCTTGTTGAATGATATAATCAATTTCTGCATTACTATTGGCACTTTCACGATGCCAATAATACAAATTTTCATGCTGCAATGGACTTCCATATTTCAAGTATTCCAAGCCAACAAACATTTCTGCAATTGCTCCTTTGTTGATAGAATCAAAATCATTTTGAGCTAATAATTTCCCTGCATTCAAGCCAAGTATTCGTTGGTAAAGTCCTGTATCTAAAAAAATTAATTTCCTTTTTTTCTCGTCCATTTCAGCCCCAAGCGGTATTCCGTTGGCGGAGGTGTGCGTAATGGGAATTACTAACCCAGACATAATCAATAATTCAACTGCCTCTTTAATTTGTGATAGACTGGTTTGAACCGCTGCCTTTGCATAAATAAATTTTCCTCCATTTTGCTGAATTACTGAATCAAAAACTTCGGAAATTCTCATTGATGGCACTTTCTTTTTATACTTTGCAAAATCGGCTTTAATTGAAATTAATAAATCATCTAAAACCGCTTGAACTTCCAATAAATCGCTTCCGTTTGCATACTTTGCAACGACTTCGGGCATACCACCAATAATGAGAAATTTCTTGAAATATTCAGTTAATTTTTGATGGAAAGGCAGGGCTAATGGTTGCTCAAAATTGGCTTCTTGCTTTAAATTGACCAATTTTTGTTCTCCTAAACTTACCAAAAATTCATCAAAAGAAAGTGGATAAACAAAGACGGAACGCACCCGACCAACGCCAAAAGAGGGCAATTGTTCTAATGCAAATTCTAATAATGAACCTGCCGAAATTAAGTGAAGTTCTGGCATTTTTTCGTAAAAAAAACGAAGTGAAGAAATGGCAGGTAAACACGATTGGATTTCATCAAAAAACAATAGGGTTTTACCAGCAATAATGGGCGTATCAAAATAGATTGATAGGTTTTCACAAATCGTTTTTGGGTCTAAATTTCCATTAAAAAACGCTTGAACTTCTATTTGAGCCTCAAAGTTAATTTCGATAAAATGCTTGAAGTGGTTTGATAATTCTTGGACGGCAGTAGATTTACCGACTTGTCTCGCCCCACGAAGCATGAGTGGTTTTCTATCAGATTGATTTTTCCAATTAAGTAAAACTTTATCAATTTCTCTTTGAATATGTATTTTCATATATTTTAGTATCCGTAAATGAGTCATAAATATAGAAAATAGTACCCGAAAAACCAATAAAAAACCATTTTTTAGGCGTCGTAAAAAAATTGTTGTTTTAATTAACCATCACCGTGCCAACAAAACCACTCCCATCTTCACCTGAACCTCCGCTACTTGATTAACATTCCGATAAGTCAACTTCCAAGAATAAGCCCCTTCTTCGGCTTTTTGAGAATGATAATTTCCGTCCCAAACTTCTGATTCTGAGGTGCTTGTGAATACGATTTCTCCCCAACGGTCAAATATTTTTAAATCATATTCCGAGACATCTTGCGTTGAAATCCAGAAGACATCGTTGTCGCCATCGGCATTGGGCGTGAAGATATTGGCGGCGTATATTTTGGAAACACATTTTTGAATTATCACGACCGTTTTTTCCGTAGAACAACCATCCGTGTTGGTGGCTTTCACCTTATACGTACCCGCTTGCGAAATGTTGATATTGTTGGAAATTTCATTATTAGGCAACCATCGATAACGCAAAGTTAAATCCGTTCCTGCACTCAAAATGTAGGGTTTTGAAGCATCAAAACACTCTTCAATTTGATTTTTAAGCGTGAGAATTGGGGCAGAACTTTGCTTGACATTTACGGAACTATCAACGTCGCAACCACCAATTTTCACGTTCAATTTATACGTTCCAGCACTCGTGGGAGCAATATTTGACGTATTTTCTCCCGACGACCACAGATAAGTTGCACCGTTAATTTGATTAGCACTCAATTGCATAGGATTCTTGCAAAAAGTGGTATCAGTTGGTAAACCTAATTTTGGTTTTTGGGTAACAGTAATTTTTGCAGAAGTATCGGTTTGTGGTTTTGGGCAATCTTTTGGTGTAATTACAATTTTGTAATCCCCTGGTTGACCGATGGTTATCCTCGAATTTATTTCTCTGGTAATATCCACGCCATCTTTTTGCCATTGATATTTATACTGATTTCCAATGTTGGCATCTAATTCAACGGTTTTATCTTCGCAGAAATTGAGCGGTCCCGAAGCGGTGAGTTTTGCCTTTGGTTTTGGGTCTTTTGAAAGATGAATAAACCAAAAATCTGTTCCCCCTTTGTTGCCAGAAACATCACCGCTGGTTGAATTAGCGTTAGCTGTAACGGAGTAAGTTTCATCCGCATTTTTATTAACGAGAACGCCATAATCGGTTGAATTTCCGCCCAATATTTTTTGCCACTGAATATCCTGTTTGCAGCTCAATTTCACAACCCACACACGGGCGTTCGTTCCTGTCCAAGGCGTTGTGGGTAATTGAATATCGCCATTTTTTGAATTAGTATTTGTTGTAAAAACATAGCCACCATCGTCCGTTGGCTTAATATTACCAAAAGTCTCTATACTTGAACCACCTTCAAATTCACTTCCTCCGAAAGTTTTTTGCCATTCCATGATACCAGCAGCTTTCATTTTCAGAATCCAAACATCAAAATTTCCTTGATTTCTGGTGAGCGTTCCGTTGTTGGAATTGCTTTTTCCTAAGATTATAAATCCACCATCGGGCGTTGTTTCTATGGACGTGACAAGATCTTGGCGAGAACCTCCATAACTGTTCTGTCCGTTCACATTTCCGTTTGGTTGAAGAATTGAAACGAAAATATCTTCCCGTTGGTTTGTTCCAGAAGCATTTCCAAAATTACTGACAATCACATAATTTTTGTTGGATAATTGCTTTGCGACTTTGCAAAAATCGGTGTAAGGTCCATTGAAAAGCTGTTGCCAAGACATGATTCCAGTGTTCGTAATTTTCACTACCCAAGCGTCTGCATCAGTTGGAAATTTACTTAAAAGGTCGCCATTGAAAGATTTTGCCGAACCTGTGAATAAATATCCACCTTCTGAACTGACAATTATTTCACCACTTTTTTCCTCCAAAGTTCCTCCAAAACACTTAATCCAATCAACTGAACCTGTTTTTGAGAGTTTCGCTACAAAAATATCCGTTCCTCCATGATTACTAAAAAAATCGCTATCTGATGAAGAAGTATATCCCAAAACGATAAAACCTTGATCAGAAGTTTCCTTTACGGACGTAACTACATCGTCCCGTGAACCCGCCAAATCCACTTGCCATTCAATCGTTCCCGAATTATTTGTTTTAACAATCCAGCCATCCGAAAGTCCTTTGCTTGAACCTTGAACGTCACCATTTGAAGAGGTCGTTTGTCCGCCTAAAATGTAGCCACCATCAGAAGTGGCATAAGTTGAATGTAAAATTTCGTTGGAAGAACCGCCCAGTGTTTTTTGAGAAATAATCTTGGGTTCTGGCGTTTGGGCATGGATTTGTACACGCATGAGAAAGCACGAGAGAAAGAATAATAGGCAAAAATTTGATTTGAGAATGACTTTTTCAAATGCTTTTATTAATGAATGGCGGTTCATTTTATGTTGGTATTAGGTAGTTAATTTCTCTCGTAAATCGTTTGAAATCAGGGCTTTTTGTTTAGATTTATAATCGTAACAAACAATGCGAGACGTTCCTTCGGCGGCAATTCTTTGGAGTTTTTCACTGTAAACAACGTGTTGCATTGTAAAGCCATATTCAGTAAAAGAACCGGGCAATATTCGTGCCGTGATTTGGATGGTATCGGGGAAAGTTAGCGGTGCTTTATACTTGCAAGAAGTCTCAGCCAAAATGGGTCCGACGCTACTTTCACCCGTGAAATCCATGAAGCCAATTTGATTAAAAAATTCAATCCGAGCCGATTCAAAATAGCGGAAATAAACGGTATTATTCACGTGTTGAGCCGCATCCATATCACCCCATTCAACGGTTTTGGTGATGATGGTTGGGTATTGTTTTAGTAGTTCTTGCATGGTGTTTATTGTTGACTTTTTACGTTATTGCTCGCTGAATCTGGTTTTTTTAAGGCACTTTCAGCGAGTAATAATTGATGGTTGAATCACTAAATGAAGTTATTTATTATAGCAGTTCATTGCCAATTAAGTTTTTATAAAAAATTCATCAAATTATTTTAATAATTTATTTTGAAATTTCACACTAAATTTTTCGTTTTTTTAGCACAACTTTTAAAAGTAATAACCATGAAAAATACACTAATTGTTATCTCTTCGCTCATCTTTTCTACGATGTCTTTGGTCGCTCAAAATTACAGTGAATTTCAAACACAATCAAACGGATTAATTTATAGTGAATCAGCTATGAGTAAACTCCATTATATCGTTGATTTGTTAAACTTGAGATTCAGAAAATGTGACATAAATCGTTCATTTCGTAGCTACCCAAGCACATTATTTAAAAATTGACTCAAAACTAATTGTAAATCTCCAAGAGGCTTTTTCAGACACAATAACATTCGAAAATTTTGTGGAAAAATATGCTACAAGTGAAATTAGAAAAGACATTTGGCTTTATAAAGAAAATGATACCTATAAAAAAGGTGGAAAGGATTATACAGATACTAAACTCAGAGAAATCATTAAGGGAAATATCCTTGGTGTTTCCACGAAAAAAGATAAAATTATTAAGTCAAAAGGCTGGATGTATAAAGAAAATCAGAATCAGATTGAAGCGTATTATATCCTAAATCCTTTATCGGAAAATAACAAAATTCTTCCGAAATATGCTGCAATGATTCAATATACCGAATGCTTGATAGATACAGCAAGTCTAATATTCTCAAAAGATACTCAATTAGAAGATGGGTTCGTTTTTTTATTCAAAAAGAGAATTTCCAAATGGGACAAAATTCCTTTCACTTGTAAATAAATTTCAAACAAAACCTAAATTCAATTTTAAGGATTCAAAAACTGATTCCTTAGGTATGATAGGGTATGACTTAGCGATTGATAGCTATTACAAAAAATATCAATTGTGGGATAGTTTACGTATGAATTATGTCAGAAATACCCTTTCAAAGACTGAAAAATTCAGCATTCTTTTGGATAAAGCTACTAACGAAGCTATTCAAAAAAAAGGTAGTACGGGCAAATTAGAGTTTTATATTGGTGAATTCAAATCGAAAGAAACTGCCCTTAAATTAAAACGAAGTAGAAGAGTAGTAGGTTTTTGCAGTATGGATTCTTCTCCTCGCATTCATGCACAGCAAATAGCTCAATTAGCTGCGGAAAGTATTAATTGGGAAGTATTTTAAGAGCTCATTTAGATATTATGAATGACCGATTCGACCGTAATTCTGATGGAAGCAATGCCTACGGAAGGCGAAATTCTTATGTTATAGAGTTGGAAACGTTGGGTATAGATGTCTCAGATTTGTTGATAGGTACTTGTTTAAGAGTTAATAATGTAGCTAAAAATCATTATTTTGGAAACATTAGTAGAATAGGAAGAGCTTTATCAGAAATCCAAAATAAAAATGATGTTGAAGAAAAAATGCTACAAATGATTAAAGATGAAAATCTTGATATGTTTAATAGAACGCTAATAAGTTACTTATTTGGTAATTATAATAGCTATCTGTCAGACGAAAATCGACAAGAGTTAAACCGTGAAAAATATAGAGTTGCACTGTCAAGTTTACCTAATTATATTGAAAAAAACATTGATAACTTAATGAATAAAAAGAAATAATAACTAACATGAAAATAAAAAAGGAATTCACTTCCCCGTAAAAATCTGTGTAATCTGCGGGCAATTGTTCACATGACAGAAAAATGTGAGAAGGTTTGGGAAGAAGTGAAAAATGTTCGAATAGATGTTGAAATAAAGATAAAACAAATAGCAAATAATCAAAAAAGGCTCCCCGAATCATTCAGAAAGCCTTCTTTGAATTTTACCAAACCACCGTAACAGCTCCTTCTTTTCGTTTTAATCCTTCTTCTGGATAATAAAAAGGCACATAAGTTATTACCCAGGCAAAAGAATCTGGTTTCACCAAAACACCTTTGTATTTCCCATCCCAACGGTCTTCATGATTCTTGGAAGTAAAAATTAATTCTCCCCAACGATTATATATTTTCAAGTCAAAATCTTTAATATAATTTGGAAAAACCTGAAAATTATCGTTGTTGTTGTCTCCGTTTGGGGTAAAAATGGTTGGTACTAAAATACTCGGGTCGCAACGGTCAAAAACTTTCGTTTGAGCTGTTATTCTGCAACCATCTGAGTTAGTGACAGTTACTGAATAATTACCAACCGTAGAAACCGAAATCTGCTTAGTTGTTTGTCCTGTTGGACTCCACAAATACGTCAATCCCGCTCCCCCGCCTGCATCTACTTTTATGGGTAAATTAGCTGGAACACAAAATGGAATTTCATCTTTTAATGAAATAGAAGGGGTAGGTAAAATATTAATACCGATTGATGCTGATGTACGGCAAATATCTTTTGAAGCAATTAAAATATACCTTCCAGAACGCTGAGGGAATATAGTTGGCGAACTTTCACCCGTATTCCAACGATAATTAATTCCTGCCACGGGCGTTACTCCAATAAAATCTGTTACTCCACGACAGAGGCTTTTATCAGGTCCTAAATTAATAACAGGAGCATCCAAAACTGTAATTTCCTTACTATCTTTTCCTACACAACCATTTTGAGTTAATTCATATTTAACCGCATAAACACCAAGTGCCGAAGCCTTGAAAGCACCTGTGCTGGTCACATTTGAGCCTTGCCAGGTGCCACCCGCTGGTGTTGCAACCAATTGCGTTGAATTTGGGGTTAAACATAAGCGACTTGGAGCCGTCAAACTCACCTTTGGCGAAACTTTAAAGACTACATTTGTTTTTGCAGTACTAATACATTTTCCATCCGTTGAAGTAACAGTAACGATATAAGTACCACTTTGCATTACATTAATGTTCAAAGTTGTTGCTCCCGTACTCCATTTAATGCTTCCATCTGGGGCATTCAAAGGACTTAATGTGATTTTCTCCCCTTCGCATTTACTCGTTGGAGCTGGCAAAAGCGAAATATCTGTACGTGATGTCTTAATTAATTTTATATCGTCACCAATAAATTTACAACCGCTAATGTCCTTAAATTCAAGATAATAAGTGCCTTCAATCAAGCCTTTTATCGTATATTTTCCAGTTGAAACAAATATGGTTGACATAGCTGCCTGTCTCACGATAACATCATTATTATCTCGCTGACGAAGAATGAAATCCACGGGTCTAAATGGACTATTTGCCGCAACGTCGATTTTAATTGAACCATCACTTACACACGTAACGGGTGAAGGTATGAAGGTAATAATTGGATTAGGCGTACCAAGAGCATTCAATATAATCGAAACGGTGGTATCACACGACAATGTACTTTTAATGGTAACCTTATAACTGCCAGCCGTTAAGTTTGTAATATTACTTGCGGTTGCTCCTGAAATAATTGTACCGTCCTTCGACCACGTAAAAGTATAAGTATCAGTAGGTTGAATATTAGTTAGTGTAATGGCTCCATTGCTTGCTGTACAACCCGAAGGTCGAGTGGGAGTTATCCCAAATGAAGTTCTTGGGCGTACACGTACATTAATGGTGTCTGCCGTCTGACAAGGAATTGTTCCAATGAGCGTACTCACTTTCACAATATATCTGCCAGGGGTTGAAACCCTAATTTGTGCTGCTGTTGCACCCGTACTCCACAAATAAGTCGTGCCGGTTCCTGCCCCTTTTGAGGCATCTAAAATAATGGAAGAACTTGCACAAATAAGTGTGTCAGGTCCTAAACTCAACGGTTTTGCTTGGGCTAAAACAACCTTTATTGAATCATATCCAAAGCATCCTCTATTCTCAACTA
>JAYUIP010000242.1:0-8144 GCA_043765945.1 Arcicella sp. | reverse complement strand
TATCACCTACATTATCAGCAATAGTGGCAGGGTTACGAACATCATCCTCTGGAATTCCAGCTTCAACTTTACCTACTAAATCAGCTCCAACGTCTGCTGCTTTTGTATAAATTCCTCCACCAACACGGGCAAAGAGAGCAATTGATTCAGCACCTAATGAGAAACCAGCCAATACTTCGATGGCAGTCTTCATTTCGTCAGAAGTCAATAATTTACCTTCCGCAAACATATAATAGAAAGTGATAAATAGACCACTTAAACCCAAAACTGCCAAACCTGCAACGCCCATTCCCATTACAGAACCACCCGTGAATGAAACGTTCAAGGCTTTTGCTAAGGATGTACGAGCTGCCTCTGCGGTACGTACGTTTGCTTTTGTCGCAACCCTCATTCCGATATATCCAGCCGTTGCCGAGAACAATGCTCCCAATAAAAATGCGGCAGAAATCCACGGAGAAGAATGAATTGGATGTTCGGCAGTTCCTTTGTCAGAACCTAACCAGAACAATAAAATGGCAGTTGGAATGGCAAAATAAGCCAAAACCTTCCATTCTGCTTTCAAAAATGCAATGGCTCCATCGGCAATATAGCCAGAAAGTTTTTGCATTTCTGGGGTTCCAGCGGGTTGCCTGCTTACCCAGTTGAATTTGATAAAGGTGTATAGTAAACCTATGACACCAAAAGCTGGTACTAAGTAAATAATGTTGTTCATTTGTTTGTATTAAGGGTTTGTTGTGTTTAGTGGTTAGAAATAAAATATTAAATTCCTAAAAACTAAACGGTTAAAATCATTGAAAGTAAAGATTGTTGAACATAAAAAAAGGGGCTAATTTTATAAAAATCAACTCCAAATTTTTATGAGTCTGCAAATATACGTTTTTAGGACGTTTACTTAAAAATTATTCCTATTTAAAATCGGATTTGTTCAATTATGTTGGTAATTTATCATAGATTCTAAAAACAAAAAATTAATTAATGAAAGAAATAAAAGCAATTGTAGAAGCCTATCATAAAATAGATTTTACCAAAAATAAAGCGGCTTTGGCAACAGTCGTTCGGGTTGAGGGTTCGTCGTACAGGCGAACTGGGGCAAGAATGCTAATCTCAGATTCGGGCGAATGGATTGGAGGAATTAGTGGAGGATGTTTGGAAGGAGATGCTCTTAAAAAAGCTAAGTTTGCGATGGCACAAAACAAATCGTCGATGGTCACTTATGATACCACCGACGACGACCCATATCAAATTGGCGTTGGTTTAGGTTGTAATGGAATCATTGATGTTTTATTGGCTCCAATAGATTTTCAAAATGTTAATAATCAAGTACTTATATTATCTAATTGCTTACAAAGTCGAAAGCCCAGTGTAGTAATTACCATAACAAATCTAAAAGGGGATTTCAAGACTACGGCATTGGGTGAAGCATTTAGATTTAATTCAGGTAAAGATTTTCCATTAACTTTCATTCCAGGAAATTTAATTATTGACATCCAAAATTGCTTACAAAACGAAAAATCGGAATCTAAGATTTATCATTGTCAAGAAGGAGAAATTCAACTTTTTATAGAGGTAGTTATTCCCGCCACTCATTTAATTTTATATGGTGGAAATTATGATATTTATCCAATGGTGAAGTTGGCAAAAGAAGTTGGTTGGAAGGTTTCGGTGGTTTGTAATCCTTTAAAAGTTCATAAATCATTATTTGAAATAGCTGATCATGTAATTGAAAAAGATAAACCAGATGAGGTGGAAATTGATTCTTACACCGTAGCTTTATTAATGGCTCATGATTACGAAACTGACTTCAAAAATATGCGTAACTTGCTGAAAACCAGCATAAAATACATCGGAATGTTAGGACCTAAAAAAAGAACGGATAAAATGTTTTTGGAATTATCAGAAGAAGGAAATTATATTTCAAAACAAGATTTAGAGCGTATTGCAACGCCAGTAGGATTAGATATTGGGGCAGCCAATCCTGAAGAGATAGCCATTTCAATTATTGCTGAAATAAAAACTTTTTTTACTGGAAGAACTGGGCAAAGATTAAAATTTCGTGAAGGGGCTATTTATGGAGATTAATATTTAATTTTTACGGAAGCCTTCCGTAAAAATTACCGTTTCACAAACTTCCGCTGATAATATTTCTGATCAATTTTTACGTTAATTATATATATTCCCGATGCATAATTTTGTGTATTTATTTCTAAATCATTATCTCCCTTTAACCCATAAGTATCTGAATAATAGACTCTTCTACCCAAAATATCAAATATTTCAATCAAAACTGGTTTGAAGTCCAGTAAATTAAATCCTAATGAAACACGTTCGGTTGCTGGGTTGGGATAAACATTCAATTCCTCACACTCAGGGCAGATATTAATAGGAATTATTTTAGTTTGTTTTCCTAAATTACTACAAACAAAATTCACTTTTGCATTACCAATTAAATAACTATTGTTAGGTATTTTGACTTTCAAACTATGCTCACCGTCGGAAAGTTGAGGTAATTTAAAAGAAAAACCATGTTTGGCATTCCCAAAAAACCGTTGAGATTCTGGATTTAAACTATCTGAAATACCCAATTTAATAACTTTTCCATCTAACTGAATTTCATGTTTTACCGATTCAGATATATTACTTTTATTCACAATCCAACCGTAACCACCCTGACAATCAGCTTTTTGTAACTGTCCTTCGTATTCAGAATTGACGTTTGCATCTTCACAGACGGGGGGCGTATCCTTTATAAAATCTTCTTCTAAGATTACTTCAACGGGTTGTCCTCCATTTTTTGCGGAAACCTCTTGCCATGCTGGTAAAACTTTACATCTTCCAGAACCAAAAACGCAACCTCCTTCAAAAAGAAAATCTGATAGTTTGAACGTTATTTTCCCCTTTGGAATAATGGCAATGGGCGTTTTATTATCCAACCATTTCTTCTTTACTACCTCCACAAATTTTGAAGAATTTTCAACAATTTCCATTAAATTTTTCCCTTTAACATTGGGAAAAAAAGCAACCAATTTCGCTCCGTGGGCGAAAGATTCGTCAATTTGTTGAAATCCTGGGTCTGCATAAACCGCTTGTTCCGTTTGGGTTGGGACTAATTCTTTAATTTCTGCTTCGTTCATGACCCATTTATTGGGCATATTACTACGAATTAAATCCATCGAAAAACGATGATTGTAAGTCAAAAAGTCATTTACTTTTATGCCGTCTGTCCCTTCTCCTAAATCTTGGAAAGCCATTGTTCCTCGGCGAACTGCTAATTGATCGAAAACCGATCCGTAATCGTTAATAAATTTGAATGGACGACTAACTTTTACTGATTTGACCGTCTGAATAAACTCTGAATTAAACCGTTTGAGCATAAAGTGACGAAAATTATACCAATCTCTACCATCCTGATTTTCAAAAGAATACTGAAAATATTGACTATATTTTGGGTTAATTTCATTGAAAGTTTTCAAACCTTCAAAATCGCTTCCCCAAGATTTTTTTAACACGTCAAGGTTATTGCAATAACGTTTTCTTAACCAAACCCGATAGGCTTCTTTCATGGGTTGTGAGTAATCATACATTCCATCTGCGACGGTATTTCCGAAGGGATATCCTAATTCTTGTTCGCCCGTGGTGGCTAAACTAACATATAAAATATCACCATTTTCTTGGTATTTCTTATATCGTTCTATTGCTTCGGTCGTAAAGTTTTTCATGCGAGTCATGGAAGACGTAGCCGCAAAAGAAGTCATTCTGCGTTTACCTGGACCTGATTGAGCATAGGTATATTTGCCTTCACCATCCACCATCAAATCATTTTCATTAAAATTGGAACACCATTGACTTGGAAGGTCTCCACACCAACCATCAACCCAAACTCTCAGCCCAATTTTCATTCCTAATTCTGAGGCTTTTTTAATTTGATTATCCACTTGAACCCAAGGATTTAGCGTTCCTGCACGATAAACTTTCACATAGTCCCAAAGCACAGCAATATTAACCGCATTAAAACCTAACTGATGAGCTTTTTCAATTTCCTTAACGCCTAAATCATCTGGTTTTTCATCAATATTTACTAAAACTAAGGCTAAATAACGTTTGTTGTCTTGAGCAAAAGATACGGAACCTTGAAAAATCAGCAAGATAAACGCAATCCAGAAACATTTTGAAGTAGTTAATAATTGTAATGTAGATTTTAAAGTAAAAGTCATTTTCAAATTTATTTAGGATGGTTTATTGTTAAACTTTTCAAACAAAGTTATTTACTGAATGAAAAACTACTACTCAATAATTTCAAAACTCGTTGTTTTTTCCAAGATTCTACGTCGTTTGCCGCCACAACTTCAACGATTTTACGTTCATCAATGTTGTTTAAACTACTAATTCCAGTTTCTAAAACAATCTGTTCTATTGCTCTTTTTAACACTAAAATCGAACCACCCAATCCTCTGTTCACACATAAATCCACTCGCAAAGCAAACCCGCCTTGTGTTTTAATGAGCTGATTAAGGTTGTAATTTGCTCCACTTATAAAAATTAATTGCGTTGGTGAAAGTGCTTTGAAAACATATTCTTCCAAAGCAACTTCAACCTGCGACCGTATCATGCTTCTTCTGAAACCACTGGCAATGAAGGCGGTTGTCAATTGCATATCGTTCGCAACTTCCAAGTAAGCGGAATCTCCTTCTTTAATTCCAGACAAAGTCTCTACTTGAAATGTTGGAACTTTATAATTTTGGATGTTCATACCATATTTTCCAAAACAATCATTAAAAGCATATTCATCACGAGTTTTGAATCTTTGCAAAACCCGAGAAAGCATAGAACCACTCGCCAACCCGCCCGTGAACTGAATAAATCCAAATGAAAAAATTGCTTTGTCATAACTATTAATCGCATCAAAAGCTCCTTCGTTTTTGGCGATATAATGAAGTAAATCAATGTAAAAAGGTTGTTGGCATAAGTCTGAAAAATATTGAATGTTGTTTTGAAAAGTTGATTTGCCAACATAACTAACTCCTTTGGAATTGGCAATGTTTGGCGAAGGAAAACTATCTCTCATTACACCTGAATTTGTAACGCCTAAGGGCGATGGAAAACTCAAAACGTAGTTATTAAAAGTGCCTTTATTTTCCTTTTTTACTTGAAAAACTTTCCTTCTTTCAAACACGGAATCTACAATTGGGGGCTTAGGAATTGTAGAAATCGGTAATGGTAAATCAATTTTCAAAACTTGTCCAATGAATAAATTAATTGACTTCAAATTATTGATTTTAGTCAATTGTTCAACAGTTATACTATATTTTTTTGAAATGCTATACAGCGTTTCTTTGGCTTGGACAGTATGGTTCATTGAGCATTTTTATTTAGTATTATTTGGCAATTTAAGTTTTTTTAAGGCTAAAAAATGATTTGTGTGAATAAAATAATTAATTTTTATTTAATTTTTAAAATAACAATTAAATAAAAATTAATTATTTTTTACCCTAAAAAAAATCTAAAAAAATACGAATTACTAAATTCCACGAAAAAAATAAAAAATAAATAAAAAAATAAATTATTTTGTTTGTGTGTAAAAATTCAGCTTAGTAATCTTGTTGTACAAATAAAAAGGAAAGGAACAAAAATATGTGAGCATCGACTCAAAAAGATAAACAAAGTAAGGATTATAATGAAAGAGCCTGCCGTTTGGTGGGCTTCTTTTTTTGCCCTAATTCACCCAAATTTAAACCACAATGATTAGATTTGTATATTCAATAAATCTTCAAACCAATTGTCATGCTCAACCACAAATTACGTTTTCTAATCCTTTTTTTAATTGTCCATTGTTCGCAAATTATTGCTCAACCCATCAAACCAATGCCTACTGGCGAGATTTTATTGAATCTCAAAAAAATGAATGTACTTGGTTCAGCATTATACGTTGCCGCCCATCCAGACGATGAAAACACCATCATGCTTTCATGGCTCGCCAAGGAACGTAAAGTGAGGACTTCCTATCTTTCCGTGACCCGTGGCGATGGTGGACAAAACTTGGTAGGTTCGGAACTATCTGATTTATTAGGACTCATCCGAACTCAGGAACTGCTGGCGGCTCGTGCGATTGATGGTCCCGAACAATATTTCACGAGAGCAAATGATTTTGGTTTCTCGAAAAATACGGATGAAACCATGCAGATTTGGGGCAAGGAGGCAGTTTTGGGCGATGTTGTTTGGCGAATCAGAAACCTTCGTCCCGATGTTATAATTTGCCGTTTCCCACCAGATGCTCGTGCAGGACATGGTAATCACTCGGCTTCGGGTGTTTTGGCAGAGGAGGCTTTCAAAGTTTCGGGGGACCCAACAAAATATCCAGAACAACTAAAGTACGTAAAACCTTGGCAAGCCAAAAGAGTAGTTTGGAATACCTTTAACTTCGGAACGGTTGCCCAAACCCAAAAGCCCGCTGAAAAAGATTGGATTCAGGTTGATATTGGCGTTTTTAATCCATTATTAGGAAAATCATACAACGAAATTGCCGCAGAAAGTCGCTCACAACACAAATCACAAGGTTTTGGGGTTCCCCGTGGACGTGGTGCAAGACCTGAATATTTTGTTCATAAATTTGGAGAAAAAGCGGAGAAAGACGTTTTTGATGGGGTTGATATTACTTGGAATCGTGTGAAAGGTGGTGCAGCAATTGAAACTGTAATTAGTGAAGCCATTAAAAATTTCAATCCAGATTCACCTTCGACCATCGTCTCAAATTTAGTGAGGGCTTATAAATTGGTCATGAATTTGGAAGATGAATACTGGAAAAACCAAAAGAAAAAAGAGTTAGAAAATCTCATTATTGCGTGTTCAGGGCTATATTTTGAAGCAAATCCAAATGAATATGCAGCGGCATCGGGTGAGAAAATTAATGTAACTACTGTTTTAATTAAACGTTCTGAATTTCCAATTACCTTAAATAAAATACGTTTGATTGGTTTAGGAAAAGATACCACCATGAAAACTGAGTTGGGAAATAATGAATTACAAAGAATTACCTTCCCCGTTGAGATTGCCAAAGGGCAGTCTCTGACGCAACCTTTTTGGTTAGCGGAAAAGAAAATGAGTAAAGGAATGTATCAAGTTGATAATCAGGAATTAATCGGTTTACCAGAAAAGCAAGCGGATTTACAAGCTGAATTTTCACTAACGATTGATAATCAACCATTTATATTCAACACACCCGTAATTTTTAAATATACGGATGAAACCCGTGGCGAATTATATCGAACATTTGAGGTTCGTCCAGAGGTTTCTGCCAATATTTCTGATAAGGTTTACGTATTTGCTGATAATCAAACTAAGGATATGGAGGTCACTTTAAAATCCGCCAAAGCAAACGTTTTAGGTTCAGTAAGTCTGGAACTTCCAAACGGTTGGAAATCGGTTCCTACTAACATTGATTTTAATCTGGCAAATAAATATCAAGAACAAAAAATTGTTTTCAAAGTATCGCCTCCATCGAAAGATTCGGAAGGACAAATCAAAGTAATGGCAAAAACAGCGAATGGAACATTTGAACGAGGAATTTTGACGGTTGCTTACGACCATATTCCTCCACAAACCCTTTTTCCAATTTCAGAAGCTAAGGTTGTGAAATTAGATATTAAATTTAAAGGTAAAAATATTGGCTACATTGCGGGTGCAGGCGATGAGGTTCCAGCCGCTTTACGTCAAATTGGTTATTCAGTTACAATGCTTACTGAAAAAGAATTCAACGAAGATTTATCGAAATTTGATGCCATTGTGGTTGGCGTTCGTGCCTACAATACCGAAGAGCGTTTGAAATTTTATCAAAAGAAATTGATGGAATACGTTGAGAAAGGTGGAAATATGATTGTCCAGTATCAAGTGAACAATAATCTTCAAAAAATTGATGGTGGCATGGGACCTTTTCCATTTAAAGTTTCAAGAGAAAGAGTGACCGTTGAAGAAGCAAATATCCGTTTCTTGAAACCAGAAAGTCCATTATTAAATACGCCAAACAAAATCACCAACAAGGATTTTGAGAATTGGATTCAAGAAAGAGGACTATATTTTGCCAATGAATGGGATCCTAAATTTGAAACAATTTTATCCTCAAATGACCCAAATGAAAAGCCTTTGGATGGTGG
>JAYUIP010000241.1:0-2906 GCA_043765945.1 Arcicella sp. | reverse complement strand
GTTTATGCCCGTAAAGGAAATGATAGGAAAGAGCAATTGATTATTATTTTGAATTTGACACCAATTCCACGTCCAGAATATCGAATTGGCGTACCATTATCAGGAATTTGGTCAGAGGTTTTGAATTCTGATGATACAACCTTTTACGGCAGTGGAAAAGTGAACCATTCAGCCATAATCACCGAAGAAATTGCTTGGCATGGCAAGGCTTACTCAATTTGTTTAACGATTCCGCCATTGGGTGCGGTGGTTTTGAAATTGAAATAAAAGTTGAAAATCGCAAGGACACTATTAAAGAACCGCAAGGACGGGAGGACGCAAATTTTTATTTTAGCGTCCTCCCGTCCTTGCGGTTCTTTAATATTCCCTAAAAAATAAAAACCCTTGAATCCGCCAATTCAAGGGTCTAATAAGTTTTATGGGTTCGGATTATTTAAAATCCTTTACTTACTTAGGCAAATTTCTTTCCTTACATTTTTTGATTCTCTATGAAAAAATTTAATTTGTCTCCTTACCGCCATAAATCAACAAGCCAAATTTTTTCAAGAATCGTATCTTACAATTTAATTACCGCCATAATCTCCTTGTTTGATGATACAAAATTATAATAGTTTTATTAATGTACAAACATTAAAGATATAATTTTTTCAAGAATTACACGAAAAAAGAATTAAAGGCTATAAGTATAATTTTTTAGGGGTGAAATTCTGGCTCTGTGCGTTCAACACATAAAAAATACACTCACATCATAATTTCTGATAAAGTTTTGAGTAATCGGTAATGAGTTATATGACAGTCGTAGATATTTCATGGCGACTAACGAAATTTAGTACTTGCAATATTTCAAGAAAGCCTCTGTTATTTTTATCAACTATTTTCTTCTTATTACATACGTTTTTTTTAGCTTATGGGATTGGTGTATAAAAAAATAAAGACTCGGTGCATAGCTCCGAGCCTTTACGCAATCCGCCTAAGTAGTTATCTTTCGAGTTTTCACTCACGAGCCTTAGGAGGCTATAATATTTTAAAAATCATTTCAGGATATTCTACATACTCTTACATAAATGCAAAAAGACAACACTCCACCTGTCTGTGCTTGGGCATGGAAAGGGTGAAATCTTGTCTCATTTTTACTTGGCGGAAAATTGTTAAAATTCATAAGGATAAATTAAAAGGCAACTAAGTGGCGGCTCAGTTACCAAAAAACGTAGTTGGCGGACTACGCTCAAAGTTGAATAGTAAAATGGCGGTCTTACATACTCAAATATTGCAACCACATAGTGAAGATAGGGAACACAGGAAACAATAAGTTTAACTATGATATATCCATATGCAAGTAATATTCTTGTCAAAATTTATATCCAGAGACATAAATCATAAACGACTGAAAGATTCATACTGAACCATCAGAACATACGCCGAGAAATATTAAGGATTTTAAAAAAGAAGAAAAGTTTGCAATACTGCTTAGACAGGAGCAATGTTTTTCTCATCCTAACATTTGGCGGAATGTCGCTGAGTGATAATTATATTTCAAATACTATGCCAGAAATGTTTTTCGTTTACAAAATTAAGATTTCAATCTCGGAAAGTTTTGAAAACTTGATAGTTACATAAATGGCTAAGTTTAACTATATTTTACAAAAAAGTTAACTTAAAGGGTAATTTGAGAAATTTTAAAATGTTACCATTTGTCAAGTTTCGTGCCAAACAAAAGCAAAACCCCATAGTCTTTCGACAATGGGGTCTTTTTTTAAATGGTTGGGGTTACCCAATAGCTAATCATTAAAAACATCTTAGGCAAATTGCGATTCTTGAATTTGAGCCGCCACTCGTTTTCATAAATCGCAAATCATTGAATTGATTGAAATTCTTTCCGCCAAAATAGCTTCTTTCAATTCATCACTTACTATCCAGAATTTTTTTTGGTAAGTTTTAATGATTATTGAATTGATTAAAAACGTCTTCCGCCAAAGTTATTTTCTCTCAATTCATTGCTTATTTCAAAGGTCTTTTCCTTGTAAATAAGTTTGTCCGTATTGTCTGTATCTATATTTGTAACGGATAGCATTAAAAGAAGTCACACGGCTCTTGACAACAATTTTTCTGTGATTTTTGCGTGAAAAATCCATCAGCATTTTCTGCCGTTCGTTGGGAATTTCTTTCAATAGGCATAGTTTTTAGAGAGTTTTTTACTGAAAATATTTTTTATTATTTTTGGTAAAGTAGCAGATAATTTATTTTGTAATAATCTAATTTAATCATAATCTATGCTGTTGTTTTTTTGTATCTAAATATATTCTAAATTTAAGGATGAATAATACCATTTTAGAAAACGAAGCATTAAACTCTAAAAATATGAAACAAGAAAATACCACATCATTAACTTCTAAACAGGCTTGGGAGGACATTCAGAACGACGAAGAGATGTTACAAGACTTTGAAACCAGCATTTTGCCGCCCTATATGAATACGTGTAGATGGTTTGCGGGCAAAGCTCGTCTGCAAGAAAAGTTTACGATAAAATACGCAATGGAAATCCCAATTAAGGATTCCATCGCTCTATTGTTTGTGATAGAAGTACGTTATGGTGATGGCGAAACTGAAAATTATTTGCTTCCAATTTCCTTTATTGATTCAACCTACACGCAGGAAATTGCTCCCAAAGGCATCATCACTTTGGCTTACATCAACGAAAAGCGGGGATTAGTCGTTGATGCTATTTATGATGAAAGATTTCAGCAGGCTCTTTTTTCGCACGTTGCACAAGCAGAAAATGTTTCCCAAAAAGAGAATGGGAAAATTGAATTTCATAGGGGAAAAGGTTTAGCTGGGGAAGACATTAAGGGGATAATTTCTTCAAAGGTCCTGCCCGTTGATTCTTCCAATTCTGCGATGACTTTTGG
>JAYUIP010000240.1:0-2908 GCA_043765945.1 Arcicella sp. | reverse complement strand
AACAAGCTCTTTATTTTGTGGATAAAAACAATAAAAATGCTTTGTTGTTGGATATTCTGCAAGACAAAACGATTGAAACAGCTTTGGTTTTTACTCGTACCAAACACGGTGCCGATAAAGTGGTGAAAGTTTTGTTGAAAAGTAATATTAAAGCCGAAGCAATTCACGGAAATAAGGCTCAAAATGCTCGTCAGCGGGCTTTGGAGAATTTCAAGGCGAAAACTACTCGTGTTTTAGTCGCTACGGATATTGCCGCCCGAGGCATTGATGTGGACGATTTGGCTTATGTTATCAACTTTGAGATGCCCAATATTCCCGAAACTTACGTTCACAGAATCGGGCGGACGGGTCGTGCGGGAGCCAATGGAACGGCTTTTTCATTCTGCGAAACCGAAGAAATTCCGTACTTAAAAGATATTCAAAAATTGATTGGCAAGAAAATCCCCGTCATCGAAAATCATGATTATCCGATGAGTACACAGCCCGTTGTTGATGTGCCAAAACCACTGCAAAATCAACATCAAAATAGAGGAGCTGCCAAACCAAATGAGGCGAACAAAGGGAAGAAAGTTTGGTTTAAAAGGAAGTGATTGTAACCCGATGTTTCCACATCGGAGCTATCGTCCGATGTGGAAACATCGGGTTACAAAACCTGACATTTATAAGTTTTATACAAAAAACATAGAAATAGTACAAAATTTTATATGACTATATCAAGTAAAAATTGTGTCTTTCCGTGAAATATTTGTTCTCTCTTTAAACATTGATTTTCTTTGTAGTCATTTTTAGGAATAGTGAAGACACTATGATTAAGCTCTCTAAAAATCAAACTTAGAACACAGAAACGAATGTTTATAAATGCTATTGCCAGCTATTTGCCCGAGCAAATAATTACGAATGCCTATTTTGAAGAACTGAATGGATTAACTGATGATTGGATTACTGAACGCACAGGAATTCGTGAACGCAGGAAAGCCACAGTTCAGGAGAATACGCATACAATGGCAATTGAGGCGGTAAATAATCTTAAAAACATACTTCCTTTCGACTTTTCTGAATTTGACCTCATCATCGGGGCAACTTACACGCCCTACGACTGCATTTTCACGCTTGGACACGCCGTTCAACATCATCTTAATATTGCTGATATTCCCGTTGTAACCATTTCTTCGGCTTGTTCATCTTTGTTGAATGCCGTGGAAATCGTGGAAGGGTATTTTGCCATCAACAAGGCAACAAAAGCCTTAATTGTGGCTTCTGAACATAATACCGCTTACAACAACGAAGATGACACCAAAGCAGGACATCTTTGGGGAGACGGTGCAGTGGCTTTATCTATTTCAAAAACCAGAATTACGGATGCAGATTGGGAGATAAAAGACGTGCTGACGGGTGGGGCTGCTACCATTGGGAAAGCCAAAGAAAGTGTGACTTTGAAACCATTGGAAAAAGGGATTGTTATGCCTTATGGAAAGGACGTTTTTATTAATGCTTGTACCTATATGCCCAAGGCGAGTCTGCAAGTTTTGGAGCGTAATAACTTGATAATCAATGATATAAAATATATTGCTCCTCATCAAGCTAATCTTAGAATTTCAAAAAATGTAGCAGCGACTTTGGGTGTTTCTGATGAGGTTATGCTTTCAAATATCCAGTATTTAGGCAATACTGGTTGTGCAGGATGTGCCATTGTTTTGGATGAAAACAAACAAAAATTTGTGAAAGGTGATAAGATAATCGTGACGGTTTTTGGGGGTGGATACTCTTATGGGGCTATGCTTTTGGAAATATAGATTTAACCTTAACTTAACTGAGAAACAAGCCGATTTAGTTATTCTCAAATCGGCTTGTTTTTAAAACTTATCTAATCTGTTGGCATAGAATTTGATTAATTTAGTTACTGTAAATTACGAGATGCTAAAACTTGCAATTTTATTTTATAAGTAATTATCCTAAAAGTACGTTTTTTATACTTTACACAAGTAGCTAAAAATCCTTGAAAAAGACACTTTTGAAGTGATAAAGAATAATTCAAAAAAACCTTCGCAAAGTGATAAAGGAAAAGCATTGTATTTTTGATTTCTACGAAAAAAATTAATAAATTAGGAGAAAAAAAGATAACCCCATAATATTTATACTTTATGAAAAAGATTTCCACACTTTTGTCAGTAGCTCTATTTGCGTGTCTGACCAGTTGCCAAGACGCTAAACAAATCACGGACCTTCAAGACCAAGCTCGTAGGTTGGAAGCTCAAGTACAGAAAGAGCGTCAAGAAAATTCTGAATTGAGTAGCTACCGTTTCAGTATGGAAAGCCAATTCAAAAGAAAAAATGAAGACTATGTAAAATGTCAAGAAGATGGCAAAGAAAACTTTGAGTCTTTGAGTAAAAAATACGGTGAATTAGGATCAGATTATGAGAAACTGCAAGCGGCTTATAAGTCTTTGAACGAAGCAAATGATGCCAGTAGAGAGATGTCTGCCCGTGTAATTGTGGATTTAGAAGAGAGAATTAAGCAAATTAGAAGTTCCGGCGGAGATGCTACGGCTGTGGCGAGTTCCTCAAACGCTCCTGCTCCAAAAGTTAAAGTGCGTAAGAAAAGAAGGAGGTAAGTTGGCAGTTTTTTAGTAGGCAATCGGCAGTTAAACTCGCTATCAAAATACAAAAGAGGAAGGTTTCATTTAATTGAAGCCTTCCTCTTTTTGTATTATGGCACTTAATTTACGGAAGCCTTCGGTTTTACCGAAGGCTTCCGTAGTTGAGTTCTAAGTATTTAGAATCAGTAAAATTTGGCATTGAGTTTTTTTCTCATAGCTGCAAACTGCCTACTGATTTTACTGCCTACTGAAAACTATTTCACATTTCCAGCTTCCATATAATCAACCACTAAACTCGCCATTGATTTCAT
>JAYUIP010000239.1:0-8171 GCA_043765945.1 Arcicella sp. | reverse complement strand
AATTCATGACTGAAATGCTCGCCCCATTTCTAAGATAAGATTTGGCACATTCTCTTCCAATGCCAGCGGCACCACCCGTAAGAAAAATTATTTTATCTTGTAATAAACTCATCGGTAGAGTTTTGGGGTTAGGATTTTGGGGTTATAAAACAACTTATTGATTATTAGACATTTACACAAAGTTAAAATTCGTTGGCTGTATGTCAATTTTTGTGGTAGGGGCGCATAGCATACGCCCATTTCGTCCGTGGGCGTATGCTATACGCCCCTACCTATCACTTTCTACAAAAACTGTCAGAGAACCAATTCGTTTAAACTTATATGATTATTTAAAATTGCTATTTTTAAAATAATTAAACGGAATTATCTACAATCTGTCGCAAACTAAAATTAGACCACAGATTTTACTGATTTACACGGATAGAATTAAAGAAAAATCAGTGTAAATCTGTTTTATCCGTTCTATCCGTGGTATAGTTTTATCGTGCGACAAATAGTAGATAGTTCCGTAATTAAATCACTTAATCTTTCAAATCACTACTACTTCCAGGCACCTGAGGGATTTGATAATAAGCGTCTTTAATCACCGCTGGATTGACAAAATATTGTTTTAAATGAGGGATATGCTCCAAAAATAAATGCTCGTGATTCATGCCAATGTGGTTAAATAATACCAAATGTTGATGAATTTGTCCCATGTCATCCACATGAGGAACAACAGGAATCCCCATACTTTTGGACAGTAAACTTATTGTTAAAAATTCAGAAATACCTCCTACTCTAACGGCATCAACCTGACAAAAATCCATGGCTTTTGCTTGGAAGAAATTCTTGAAAATAATCTTATTGGGAATATGTTTTCCCGTGGCTATTTTGAATGGAGCAATTGCCCTTGCAATGGTTTGGTGTCCGATTATATCATCGGGATGGGTGGGTTCTTCAATCCAAAATGGGTTAATTTCTTCGAGACGTTTACAAACCTCCAAAGCCTGAGTTACATTCCATTTTTGATTGGCATCCACCATTATAGTAGCTTTGTTCCCCGCAGTATTTCGTATCAAATTAGCTCGGCGAATATCACTACAATAATCATCCGAACCGACCTTTAATTTGAAAGCAGTGAAACCATTATCCATCGCTTTTTTGGTATTTTCAACGATTTTTTCATCCGAAAAATTAAACCATCCAATTGAGGTGTCGTATCCTTTATACCCAGTTGATAAAACTGTTTTACGCATATCTCTCGTGGAAAGGTTATCTGTGAGTAAAGCAATTGCTTGATTTCGGGTTAATACATCTTCTAAGTAACTCAAATCCAAGGTGTTCACTAATTCTTCGGGCGAAAGGTCGAGTAACAATTTCCACAAAGGTACTTGGCGAGATTTTGCCCAAAGATCATAACAGGAATTTACGATTGCAGCCAGAGCTAAATGAATAACGCCTTTGTGAGGACCCAACCACCGCAAGGAAGGAGAATCGACCATTTTGCGATAAACTGTGCCAAAATCAGACATGAGTTCCTCAATCTCTTTGCCAACCAAATCAACCGAAAGGTATTCAATTGCCTTACAAATCAAGTCTGTGCCAGCTCCTAACGTAAATGCTAAACCAATTCCTGTTACGACAGTATCTGTTTTTAAACAACATACCGCATAAGCGTATTGAGGTGTAGAATGAGTGGCATCCGAGCCAACGCCGTCGGAAAGGTTAAATCTTTTATCTTGGATTTCGATAGATTTAATATACATTATATAAAATTATGTTAATATGCTATTAGTTTAATTAAGCGAGAGGACAACCATATAATTATTCCCGAAAATCTTTAGATAATGCAAATGCGTTTAAATGTAAAGCATAAAATGAATTTATTACTATTTGAATTAAAGTATTCATGAATAATTACCGTAGAATATTTTGTATTTATATAATTACAATACAAAATTATAATAAAATAGTCCTCAAATTTGATTCTATATTGATACCTTATGATACTATGTTTGCATACCCTTCGTATTAATAATGAAGTTTAATCTTTTTATGAACAATATTATCATGGAAATTTTGAGGGGCTATTTCCATATTAAAGCAAAACGCAGTCTATATTTTGAATACAGACTGCGTTGAATTATCGACTATTTATTTTACTAACATTACATCATCGAAAAATATGTTCTCAACTTTGGCTGTCCCTTGCACACGCCAACAAATCTTTTCAAAACTGGTTCCAGGATACCAAAAATCTAACTCTGGCAAGGCAAGTCTGTAATAAGTCCAATCTCTGGCAGGTACGTCAATTTTATTTTTTTCGGGATAATTAGCGTATCCTCCTGCGTCTTTGGTAGCATTTGTTGTAATCCAGAATGACATAGGTACACTTCCACCTTTAATGGCAAAAGTTAAATACTTATAATCAGCCGAATAAGGCACATAACTGACTTTATCGTTTATTTCAAAGGCAGCCAAATGGTAACTTCCAACTGCGTACGATTTAGAAATGGCTTTTTTTCCAGCAAATGCTTGATCAGAATTTACAATTAAAGGATCGCCCCATGAGCCATTTTGTACATTCTTACCTAAATCTTCGGTAAAGAGTTTATAAGCCACGTCAGCATTTACAAAAACAAGATTTTTCGTTGTTACTACTCCACTGGAATTTGTAATATCCAAGGTACTACTACCAATTGTGGTTGTTGGAAATCTCAAAACCATGGTTTCATTACCCAATTTATCCTTGGTTTTAGCCACAATTTTGATTGGAATTGTAGTTTTAGAAAATACCACGCTTGATACATCCGAAAAGTTTTTCCCACCGATTGTTATGTCGCCTCTATCAATTCCGAAGGTTATTTTATCTGCTCCGTAAATATTTGCTTTTGCAATGATTTTAAAGTTAAAAGTTGCTTCACCGTGAGAAGTTACTAATCTAATTTTGTTGTCAACGGTTGAATCAGAAGGCACTTCACCTGGAATTGTGATGATTAAATTATTATCGGTACTATAATTTGGATTAAAAGTGGCGGAATATCCGTTAAAATAAACATGGAGAATCCCCCCAATATTTTCACCGTTAATTACCAATAAAGTATAAGGTTCAGCGGCAACGATACTGCTGTCTTTGTGTCTTTTAACGGTATCCAACACATAGACCCTCGAAATGCTTGGCTTACCCGTTGAAAATTTTGGGAGTCCTGTATCATCCTCTTTACAAGACGAGAATATGGCAATACTTATCAGCGTAAATGCAAAAACAATTGCTGTCAGCTTGCTCAAAAATATAGATTGTATTTTTTTCATTTTTATATTTGTTTATGGTTCTCCGACAGTTTTTGTGGACACAGAGTCGCACAAAGTTTTTCACAGAGTTAAAAGAGTTTTTTCTCCGTGTGACTCTGAGAAAAACTTTGAGAAACTTTGCGGCAGGCGTTCCTGTGACCACAAAAATTGTCAGACAACCCTTTTTATGAGGAAAATAGTTTTTTCCATCGAATATTCATTAAATGATTTTACTTAAAAATATACGGAACGGGTGGTTTCAGTAAGTTTGGAGCTTGTGCGGTTTCAGTATCAGGAATCGGCAAATAGAATGATGTTGATACTAACTTAAAATTACCTGGTTGAAGTATAGTAAAAACAAATTCACGTTTTTTAGCAGAAGTTCCAGTACCAGGTTTTATCCTAATTTTATAAACTCCACGGGTTTGTTTAGCAATATAATCAATCACTTTTTGAGGGTTATAATAGTACAATCTTACTAACGCATACCAAGCGTCGCCCTCTACGGCAAATTCATAACGTCTTTCTTTAATTAAATCATCAATGGTAAAAGAAGTTACTGGTGGTAAACCTGCCCGTATTCTAAGGGCATTATAGTATTTAAGTGCCTCAGGATCAGACGTTGATGCGTTATTTCCTAAAATTGCTTCGGCATAAATCAAATAGACATCGGCTAAGCGTTGCATATAACTATTGTTAGCGGATGCTTGTCGTTGTCCTTTCCCATCATTATCTTCTGGTGTACCGACGATATATTTTTTGAAATTGGCGTAATTATCGTAAGACCCATCACCATCAGTAGGAACTTTCACTCTCCATCCACCTTGTGCTTTGGTCAGTTCTGGGTAATAATCGCCTGGAAGCATAAAAGTTGCTTTTCTACGAATTGAATCTGCTGGATTAAGGCTGACCAAATAGTCATAAGAGGCTCCATTTCCACCGCCCCAACCATCTCCTGTACCCGTGAGTTCAGAACCGTTTGCAAACTGAGATTGGAATTGATTGCCAACTCCCCAACCGCCATTACTTACCCACTGTAAACCAAATAATTGCTCTGGATTATTGTTATTTGCCGTTAAAAACAAGTCAGGGTAATTTTTCATTAATTGATAAGAACTATTTTTAATGACATCGTTTGCGTAAAATTTTGCACTATCCAAATACATCTGACTTCTTTGTCCGTTGGTTGAACCTAAACCTGCCCGAGTTAAATAAAATCTTGACAGCATTCCTTTGGCTGAATAGGCATTTAAACGTCCAGAACCCGCCGAAGAAGTGATTGGAAGTAACTTTATTGCTGCCTGCATATCACGAATGGCAAATTCCCAAACCGTTTCTATGGTGCTTCGAGACAACGTTGTGTCGGCACCTTGCTTTAAATTATCGGTAATAATCGGAACTGCACCCCAATTTTGTACTAAGTAAGAATAAGCAACACCTCGCATAAAACGTGCTTCACCAATGGCTCTGTTTTTCGCTATCTGTGACACCGCTGGTTTTGCGTAGGTATTAACATTATAAATCAACACATTTGATTGGGCAACAACAGCAAAAAATGATTCCCATGCTTCCCTCAAAGTTCCGTTTGTGTTTGAAACCGTGAACTGATAAAATTGCATCCAATTGGTTTGATAAGGACTGACCATATTGCCCGCACGACCATCCCCAAAAGCAACAAGAGACTGTGCATTTGAACCAAACCACACTCTGTTGTATAACCCTCCCGTTCCCGCCAGCAATTCAGCATCGGTATTAAAAAAGTTTGGAGCGGTCAAATTTCCCAAGGGAGGTGTATCCAAGAAAGACTCTTTACAACCTGTCAATCCACTAAAAAGCAGTGAGACAAGCAAGAATTTCATTAAAATATATTTTTTCATTTTATTAAGATTTTAATTTTGTTGGTTTTGTTAAAGACGTAACTATGCACAATTTAGCGGAACACCCCATCCCAACCCTTCCCCTTGAAGGGAAGGGCTTAAAATTGGCTTCAAAGTCCCTCTCTTTAAGGAGAGAGGTAAAATCCGCCAAATAGTGCATAGTTCCGATTAAAAATCAAATGCCGCCGAGAACGTGTACATTCTTGATGAAGGATATCGACCATTATCAAAACCAGGAACACCTCCCGAAGTACCTACCTCTGGATCATAGCCAGTATATTTTGTGAAAGTAAAAGCATTTTGAACACCCGTTGTCAAGCGAATGCCACTAATTGGTAGATATTTTTTCAAGAAAGCATTTGGCACATTATAACTTAATTGAATATTTTTAACCCTTAAATATGATCCATCTTCGGCAAACTTACTGATGGCACGCCCGTCGTTTCCATACTTTGAACCACCAACTCTTGGAATGGCTGTTTCAGGATTCAAAAGTGTTAAGGATTCGTTTAAAACACTGCCACTTGGTTGAGCAAAATTGAAAACTTCCTTGAATGCACCAGCACTGCCGCTTCTTGGGATGAAACCATTTTCAAATCTTAAATTATTATACACTTGGTTTCCATAAACTCCCTGCATGAATATAGACAAATCAAAACCTTGAAAAGAAAAATTGTTAGTAATTCCGAAGGTGAATTTGGGCCAAGGATTGCCAATAAAAGTTCGGTCTTTATCATCAATTACTTGCACCTTTTTACCCAAAACTGGGTCGTAATATTCGGTTTTGTCAATGTTGGCATATTTTACATCACCAACCCATGCTTGAGCAGACTCAATATGAACATCTTGTGGTAGAGCGGAAGTTGTTAAATCTTGGTAATTTTGAATTAATCCCTCAGACTGATACCCATAAAATTGGAAGAGTGGTTGTCCAACAACTGAACGAGAAATTACTCTGGTGTACCACGGAAAACGGTCAATGATTGCTCTGTCAGTATTCAATTTCAATAGTTTATTTCTATCAAAAGAGATGTTAAATCCACTACTCCAACTTAAATCTTTGGCATTTTTCCCTTGTATTGGTTTTGTGTTAATTGAAATTCCGATTCCTCTGTTTTCCATCGTACCAATATTAACAACGGGAGCCCCAATACCACCTTGTCCAGCTGTTCCTGCGTAGGCAGGCAAAGGTAAATCTGTAATTAAATCATCCGTAGTTCTGACGTAGGCATCCAAAACTATGTTGAATCTGTTCTTCAATAAATTCAAATCAAAGCCAATATTAATGGTTTCAGTATTTTCCCATTTAATATCAGGATTGGGGAATCTTCCCGCCAAAAAACCTTGTCCAGATTGAATACCAGAAGTATATAGGGGAGCGTAAGTATTTTTTCCCCAATATTGATTACCCGTTACACCGTATTCAGTACGAATTTTAAACTCATTTATCGCCGTAATATTTTGCATAAATGGCTCTTTTGAAACCCTCCAAGCGGCAGAAAATGCGGGGAAGAATCCCCATTTATTGTTAGTTCCAAAATAAGAAGAGGCATCTGCTCGGTAGGTTGCTTGGAAAATATACTTATCATCATAAATATAGTTCAATCGACCAAAATACGATTCCTGAGAATTATCATCTCTATTACTCGTTGTGTAAGAAGTTTTGGGGTCTCCTAAACTCAATTCTGGAAGTGCGTTATTCGTAAATCCACTTACTCTCCCGTATAAACTTTCATAAAATCCGTATTGAGCCTCATGTCCAACAGTAATATTTACATCATGTTTTTGGAAAAGTTTTTTGGCGTAACTCAATCGTTGATTTGTACTCCAATAATAATTATTCCCTGAACTTCTCTCGGAAGTTGAAGTTTCATTAACCGATCCTTTTGTGATTGCATTTGCTCCCACAACATAAGAAGGATTAAATATTGCTCTGGTATCGTTTCCAAAATTGCCATTAAATTCACCGTGTAAAGTGAAGTCTTTCAAGAAAACAAGGTCTGCGTAAATGGTTCCAAAAGTGGTTAGGCGATTATAATCACTGGAATTAATGTAGGACAAAGCAACAGGATTGGGTATTCTTGCTGAGTAACCAGTGCCATCGGGTCGCACATCTTGTGGTCCTCCAAAAGTGCCATCCGCATTATAAAGTGGAACATTTGGGGATTGTTGAATAGCGGTGCGGATTACGTTGTCTTCATTAATTGATAACTTTTCGGCAGTTCCAGAAATTGAAAGATTTGCCCCAATTTTCAAATAGCTACGTAATTTATTTTCAATATTAACCCTAAAAGATTTTCTGTTAAATCCAGAATTTGGAGCAATTCCATCCTGATTCATTAATTCTGCCGAGATGTAATAGGTTGTTTTATCGTTTCCACCACTGAGCGTTAATTGCTGTTTTTTCATCAACGCTGTTTTGAATAATGCGGATTGCCAGTTGGTGCCTTCACCCAAAATCGAAGGGTCAACAAACTGTGCGTTGGCACCATAACCCGCAGCTTTTGCCCAAGCGTTACTGAAAATGGCGTAATCTCGAAGATTCATTAAAGGTAATTGTTTTGGTAGCGCTTGGAAGTTATACATCGTTGAGAAAGTAACTTTTGATTCTCCCGCTTTTCCCTTTTTGGTCGTTACTACAATTACTCCATTTGCCGCTTTTGAACCATAAATTGATTGGGCAGCAGGTCCCGTCAAGACATTTAATGATTCAATATCATCAGGATTTAAGTTTGATAATACATTCGATTGACCATCAGAGCCACGCCCTTGTGAAGCTCCTGCCTCTGGGATAATTTGAACGCCATCAATCACGTACATGGGTTGAGCATTTCCATTTATCGTTGAAAGCCCTCTGATATAAACCGTTGCCGCAGCACCAGCTTTGCCTGAATTAGAAGCAACATATACATTTGGAGCTCGTCCTTGAAGTGCTTGGTCAATGGTTGTGTTTACGGTTCTTTTCAATTCCGTTTCCGTAATATTGGTTTGAGCTCCCGATAGGTTTTTTTTACTTGAAGT
>JAYUIP010000238.1:0-8201 GCA_043765945.1 Arcicella sp. | reverse complement strand
TGAGTTTGGTTTACTTGCACTTCATAACCTTTATTGGGCCAACCTTTTGCTTGATAGGTTGTATGAATAAATATGCCTGAATTTGATCCAGGCATCGTTTTTGCCTTTAACTTTAACTCAAAATTCTTGAAATCGTGATTGGCAACGGTTCCTTCATAGAACAAATGAGTACGGTCGCCTGCTACTTTTATCATTCCATCTTCAATAGAAAACGTGGCGGGATGTTCTTCATTTACTTTCCAACCTGCAAAGGTTTTTCCATCAAATAAAAACACAAAACCTTTCTCATTCTTCTGCGAAAAGGCACAAATAGTTGTCAATACTAAACTAAATAATAAGACGATTTTTTTCATTTTGAGTTGATTTTGTAAATTAGTTGATTACCTCAGTCATGTATTAAGGGATTATCCATGTAAAGTTTACTCGAATTTTTGAGAAGTTTATCTAAGATTACCATGCTTGAAACATTTTGGATAATTAATGACTCAATTTGAATTGTTATCAAGAAAACTTACTTCCCGAAAATTAAAATAGCAATTCTTGCCTTATTAAGTAATCACTTAAAAGTCAACAACTTACGACTTTCATTTTGCCCGTCCACCATCAAATTGAGAATATAAGTTCCCGCTTGAAATTGACTTATTTTAAGAATTCGAGAATAATTTCCCATCGTTAATTTCTCCTCTGGTTGAGTCAAAATTTCCCTACCTGAAAAATCAATAATCGTAATTTTTATAGAAGAAGGTTTTGCTAATCTAAAACTTATGTCAATATCTGTCGAACTTGGATTTGGAGCAATTGTCAATCCAAAATTATCATCAACTACTGGCTCATTTGCTAAGGCACTTTGAACGGTAATTACTTCTAAATCTTTCAAAATCAGATTATTAGGATCAAGAATTATTTCCTTTGGTTTTTCCTTTAACGTAAATTCAAAAGTTTGTGGGTCACGGTCATTAAAAACCGTTATCGTCGTATCTCGCAAGCCAATTGGTATTCTCAATTGAATGGGCATTGTGAAGAAAACTGGATTCGTATTTATATTCTGTGAAACCTCCGCTTTAACTTTGTGAGTGCCATCTGATTGGGGCGAAGATGACCACTGAAATTTGTACTTTGGATAGCTTTGTCCAAAAATCCATTGCTTGAAAAAATAGTCTAATTTTTGTCCATAAACTTGCTCGGCAACAGCTTGAAAATCCTCCGTAACGGCATTTCCATAGGCACTTTTAGAAACAACATACGTTTGAAGAATTTTGAAAAACTTATCGTCACCCACAATTCCACGCAACATATGAAGCACCGATGCACCTTTGCGATATGTACGGGGAGAATTGAAAATTTCATTAATATTATTGACATCCTGCACATAAATTGTTCCTTTTGCAGTTTTGGCAGAAGTCATAAAGCCCTTCATGTAGTTATCGTAGGCAACTTTTCCACCCATTGCTTCCATATAAATGGCTTCGGAATAAGAAGCAAAGCCTTCGTTGAGCCATATACTCTCCCAATTCTTGCAAGTAATTTTATCGCCAAACCATTGATGAGCTAATTCATGGGCAATTAAGGTTTCGCCAAAACTACCCATTGAAGAGCAAGTTTGATGTTCCATTCCCCCGCCCCAACCGAATTGTGCGTGTCCATATTTCTCTTTAACAAAAGGATAAAGTCCGAATTTTTGGGAGAATAAATCCAACATAAATCCAGTTTTATCAAGATTTAATTTGTTGGCATTGGTGAGCATTTCAGGATATAGATAATGATTAATTGGCATTTCTTTATTCCCATCATATTTGAAGACACCTTTATATTCGGCATAATTACTCATGGCAATCGAAATCAAATATTGAGCAATTGGATAGCGATTTTTCCATTGAAATGTCTTTGTACCATCTTGATTATCAATGGTTTTCTCTAAAATTCCATTTGAAACAGAAGTAAAATATTTATCTGCCGTAATCCAAACATCCGTAGAATCAGCTTTATCATCTACCGAATTTTTGCAAGGAAACCAATCTGGCGTTCCATAAGGCTCTGATAATGACCATATTGCCAAATCTTTTTGAGCATTATGAGTGCCGAATGCAAAACTGTCAAAACCACTCGAACCTGGGATTCCATGATAAAAAATTACGATGCTAACGATTTGATTTTCAGCATATATTTTATCTAATTTGATAAGAATTTGATTGGATTGGTGAAGAAAAGTGAGTTTTCTATTACCAATTTTTACAGAATCCGTCGTGAGAGCATTTTGTAAATCAATGGTCAATTGGTCGAGCGAAGCAACTTTACTTTTGGCATTAATCATAACTTCCCCTTTAAGATTTTTGGGCGTGTAAGTTATGTTTAAATTGAGTTTGTAATACGTTACATCAATGTTATTATCTGCCGCTTGCGTAGCCTGTAAACGAGCATTTTGGTTGCGTTTTGTAAGGACAGCAATCTTTCCCGAAGCACATTCACTCACGGTATCTTGAGCGTTTGCGAGAAAATTAAAGAATAATAAATTGAATAAAATTAATAGTTTTTTCATAGCGTTTTGTTGGTAAATAGTTCTAAAATATATCCTTCTCTTCATACAAAATCTCATCTTTATCATTCCAAACTTTCAAACTTGTCTTACCTTTTTCATCAAAAAGCAATTCCATAAATCCTGGTTTACTGGCATGAAATGAACAATCTTTTTGTTTAATTTCTCGTTTGATATGCGTAATTTTGCTTCCTGAGCCACTTATTAGGAATAAATTGTTCGGTCGTTTTATTACCTGCAAATTATGCTCATGTCCAGAAATAGCAATTACATTTTTATGCTTTTCCAAAATTGCGTACATTCGAGTTGCCATTTTAAAGTATCGAGGTTGATTCATTTCCGAATTCAACGCACGATTTACGCCCAACAATCCGAAAGTCATAAAGGGCGAATAATTTACCAAGGCATAGTACCAACTTTTACTTTTATGAAAACCGTGTTCACCATAATCCACCAAAGGATGATGCGATAAAAACAACGTTTTTTTGCCTTGTTTTTCCACCGCCGTCAAAATGGAATCAAGTCGACGAAAATACGTTTTTTCCATTAAATTAAATTTATCATCCATTCCAACTTGATGATAAAAAGCACTGTGAAGCCACCAGTCGGTATCAGTAAAGACCAAAACCATTTTTCCTAAATCTTTTGTGACGGGACCAGGCAAGCCTTTTTCTGGAAAAAAGTGTTTGGTATTGGGTTGATTGAGCGAATCTTTGGCAAATTTATTAATATAATCTGCTTGACGCATTACATTTTTCAAGCCTTTCCAACGCCCCTTCGCCCAATCGTGATTTCCAGGAATAAAATACCAATCTCCTTTAAAATCTCTGAGGGTGTGAAGTTGCGTAAGGAGTTTTAATTCAGCATCTTTTGAGCCGTCCATACCCCGAGGGTAAATGTTATCACCCAAAAAAATAACCCCTCCATTTTCAGTAGCTTTCAAATGCTTCTGAAGAGTTTTATGGACATCATTTTGCTCGGTATCGTCTCCTGCATCACCGATTAAAAACAGTGAATAAGGCTTATTTTGGGCGTGTAAGTTGCTGATTATCAGGGAGAAAAATATTAAAATGAGTAATTTCATGAATTTATATGAGTGTTATTATTTGGTCATTTATTTACCTAACATAGCTCGAATTTTCTCAACTAAAACTTCATTGATTTTTCGATAACTTTCCACCGTCCAACCCGCAATATGAGGCGTGAGGATAACGTTTTTTAGCTTAAATAATTGTGAATAAACCTCCTCTTGTTTAAGTGTCAAGGTTGAAAGTTTTTCATTTTCTAAAACATCCAAACAAGCTCCACGTATTTTGCCAGATTGCAATCCTTTCAAAATAGATTCAGTTGAAGCCACTTCACCTCTTGAAGTATTTACAATAAAAATATTTTTTTTGAATTTTTGAATAAAATCATCATTCACCATCATACGAGTTTCATCCGTAAGTGGTACGTGAATAGATATTAAATCAGCTTCTTCAAATAAATTTTCCATTGTTGCTTTTTGAGCGTATAAACCATACTCGTAATCCTTTTTTTCCACTTTATCATACGCTAAAACTTTCACTTCAAACCCCATTAATCTTTGTGCCAAAGCAATACCCATGTTCCCATACCCAATAATTCCAACGGTCATTCCTGCCAACTCAATTCCACGATTTTTCTCTCGTTCCCAAATGCTTTGACGGACTTCTGAATCTGCATAATTGAGTTTATTAAAAAGCATTAAAGTCATACCAATTGTATGTTCAGCAACAGCAACTGAATTGCCCTCATTTGCGGCAAAAACGTGGATATTTCTTTGGCTAACTTCCTCTAAATCAATTAAGTCCAAACCTGCTCCTGCCCTTCCGATGAATTCTAATTTATCACAATAAGCTAAAAATGCTGCATCAACTTTGGTTTTACTTCGGATAATTAAGCCTTCATAATCTTTGATAATTTCAAGGATTTCTGAGCGATTTATGTCAGGTTGATAATTTACTTCAAAACCCAAATCTGATAACATTGGGAAGATATTTTCGTGTAAATCATCAACAATTAGTATCTTTTTCATTCTCGTCCGAATCATTTTATTCGGGTTTATTTCAAGTCCGAACAGGAATGTTCGGGCTACACTATAAAAAAACCTGTCGTTTGATGGACAGGTTCATTTTTCTTTGGAAAATTTGTAAGTTCGCTTTGGATGTAACCAAAAATAAAGAGCAATCAGCGTTCCAATAATCATAAAAAACATACTTTCTAAGATTAATTGGAAGTAGTAAAGTCGGTCAAAACGTTCTTCTTTCAGTAAGTAAATATCTGCTAAAATCATCAATAAAAGCATAAATCCACCCGTTAAGAATGTGCCTCTAAACAACAGATATTTCCATTTTTTGCTCATTGCTTTGAAGTTAAAAAGGTTACAGAGTTAGATAAGTTAAGAAGTTTTTGATAACTGATAATGACAACTATTTAACTACTCCAACTGTTTAACTTTGAAGCTCTTTTCAAAACTTCAGCTTCTTTAAGTTATTCAGACTGATTTCAATTCCTTCCAACGGCGTGCGTTTAAAGGCTTCTAATTCAACGATAAAATATTTTGCACCTGATAGTTTATTATTGAATATCTGTTGAAAATTAATGTCACCTTCGCCTACTTCTACACTCACGTTTTTCACAGGGTCATGATCTTTTACGTGAAAATGCGTAAAGCGACCAGGATATTTCTTAAACCAATCAATTGGATTCTGATTGGCATATTTCACCCAATATAAATCCATTTCAAATGTTACTAAACCTTTGTCAGTATTGTCCAGAAGGGTTTTATACATTGTTACGCCATCATATTCTTTAAATTCAAAATCATGATTATGATAGCCAAACTTCATGCCCATAGCCTTACAATGTTCTCCCGCTTTGTTAAACATTTCAGCCATAAATTTACCTTTTGAACGGTCTTCATCAGCCATGTAAGGGCAAATCACGAACTTCTGCCCTACTTTTTTAGCATCATCTGCCATCTTTTTGAAAGCATTCGAAAGTTGTCCGTTGGTATAATCCTTACTGGTAATCATGCCGTGAGCGGATGGCATTTTCAAACCATTATCCGCTAATAATTTGGCATATTCATCCGTTGGAACGCCAAAAAATTTGCCATCAGCATAGCCAAAACCTTCCACTTGTTTATAGCCCATTTTAGCTACTTTTTCAAGTGTTCCTTTGGCATCTTTGTTCATGTCTTCTTTGACAGACCAAAGTTGTACGCCAATATTTCGAGGCATTGGTTTCTTAGGACCAGCCCATAATTCATTACTTAATAAAGAAAAACCAGCTACACCTAATGCACTGGTTTTCAGAAACTCACGACGAGATTGTTGTTCGAATGACATATTTAAGAAATGTTATAATTTATGATTAACAATTTACTGATTCAATTCTCTTTCAATATTTTCAACAAATTCTAACGACACTTCTTCAATGGCTGCAATTTGTTTATTAGTCAAGAGTTTAGAACGAATTAGGTTCTTGATAGATTTGAGCTTTTGATTTTCTTCGCCTAACTCAATACCAACCTCAATTCCCTCTTCTTTACCTTTGCCCTTCCTTTGCTGGTAGCGAATGTCTGTTTCTAAATTATATACAATTGGCATGGTTTCTAAGTATTTGATGATTGTTGATTGAAAATTACGCAAATTTGATAATACTTCCAACTGTCATCTTATACTTCTTTTCGATTTTTCACAATGTCAATTGCCGTAAAAATTGCGTGCAACATCGAAGATTCCGAGGCGGTATTTTTTCCTGCGATATCATACGCCGTTCCGTGGTCTGGTGATGTACGGACAGCCGAAAGTCCAGCGGTGAAGTTTACGCCATTTTCAAAAGAAATATACTTGAATGGAATTAATCCTTGGTCGTGGTACATCGCTAAAACGGCATCATAATGTTTAAATTGTGCCGCCCCAAAGAAGCCATCGGCAGGAAATGGTCCAAAAACTAAATTGCCTTTCTTCTTAAATTGCTCCAAAACGGGCATAATCGTAGTCTTTTCTTCGTCTCCTAAAAGACCATCTTCTCCAGCATGAGGATTTAAACCAAGTACCGCAATTTTAGGCTTCTGAATACCAAAATCTTTCTTCAAAGAATCAAGCATCAAAGTTAATTTCTGGGTAATTTTTTCTTGATTAATAGCTCCACGAACCTTTCCAAGCGGAATATGCCCCGTTACGACTCCCACCCGCAAAACATCCGAAACCAAAAACATCAATGATTCTTTCGCTTCCAGAGCCTCAGTAAAAAACTCGGTATGCCCAGGAAATTTGAAGGTTTCAGATTGAATATTGTGCTTATTGATTGGAGCTGTTACGACTGCCAGAATCGCCCCAGATTTCAAATCTTCTGTTGCTTTCTGTAAACAAGCCAAAGCCCCTGCTCCTGCCTCTGGTGTGACTTTCCCAGGGGTTACGTCGGTCGCTTTATCATCAAAACAAGTAATTAAATTGGTGACTTTATGATTAACTTGTTGGATTGAATTGATATTATTTAACGTCCAATCTTTCAAATCTAAGGCTTTACGGTAGAAGCCAAATACTCGCTGTGAGCCATAGATTACGGGGGTACACATTTCTAAGATTTTCTTATCAGTAAGGGCTTTCAAAATAACTTCTGGTCCGATGCCATTATAATCGCCGAGGGTAATGCCTATGATTGGTTTTTGTTGTTCCACGTTTTAGTTTTTGTTTGTATCACGGGATTGCATCCCGTGGGCTTACACGGGATGCAATCCCGTGATACTTTAATCTCCTGCAATTTCATAAATAATGCTGAAACAAAAAAGGTTTGAGAAATTCTCAAACCTTTTTTGTTTTATAGCTTTATCGTAAACCTTCAAAATCATTCCACTAATAATCGTTCTTGAATAATTAAATTAACTTTTTTAAGAATAAAAATAATTTTTTGGACATCTTCTAATTCCGAAGAATCAAAACCTTTACTGACCGTATATTGCTTACCATCCAAAACCGAAAAAAACCAAAATCTTCCCTGTACGTAACAGCCCTAAATCGGCTTATTATCTGTATTTTTTGCTTGTCCAATCAACATCCCGCCTAACATTTGTCCAACGGGGTCTCCAGCATATTTTTTTTCTATTTTATATCGGGCTGCGTTCAGCTCGTGTAAAAAAAATAAGGTGTTTTAATAAGTTCGCCAATACCTTTTGAAAACATCATATCCACTTTTGAAGTCACCATTATATCATTAATTACGGCTGAAATTTCTCTATCATAATAAGTACGAATTGGTTTTTTAAATCTTGCCAAAAAAATAACAAAACTGATAAATTGCATTTTTAATTCTTCTTCATTCCAAGAATCTGCATTTTCAATTAGTTCTGCCTGACATTCGTATAAAAGTGCTTTATCTGCCTCATTAAGTTCACCCTCAGCATTCAAAAGTTCATCTAATAAAGGTATTGGCTTAAAATTTCTTTCTAATCCAAAAGTATCCACCAAAATAGGTTCTGATAGTTCGAGTGATTTTTGCTTCGCCATGATCTATTTTTTTACAAATATACAGAAAAATGGATTCTCTAAAATCTGTTACCAATTTTACGAAGCATGAATTTAAAAAATAGCAACCAACTCAAATAAAATTGTAATTTTCCAATAACACCAAATTTTATTAA
>JAYUIP010000237.1:0-2926 GCA_043765945.1 Arcicella sp. | reverse complement strand
GAAGAAGGTTCAACGTGGGAAGAAGTTGAGCAATTGGCTTTGGAAATTGAAAAAGCGGGTGCAACCATCATCAACACTGGAATTGGTTGGCACGAAGCTCGTGTTCCGACCATTGCAACAATGGTTCCAAGAGGAGGATTTACGTGGGTAACGCAACGTTTGATGGGTAAATTATCCATTCCGTTAATCACCACAAATCGAATAAATACGCCCGAAGTTGCTGAGCAAATCTTAGCTGATGGTCACGCAAACATGGTTTCAATGGCTCGTCCATTCTTAGCGGACCCAGAATTTCCAAAGAAAGCCATGGAAGGTCGTGCCGATGAAATAAATACCTGCATTGCCTGTAATCAAGCCTGTCTCGACCATATTTTTGCTCGTAAAACGGCATCGTGTTTAGTAAATCCACGGGCTTGTAATGAATTGGAAATCAGTATTTTACCAACAAAAAATAGAAAGAAAATTGCCGTTGTAGGAGCAGGTCCTGCGGGTTTATCTTGTGCGGTTACACTCGGACAACGTGGACACGAAGTTCATCTTTTTGAGGCTCAACCCACTCTGGGAGGGCAGTTCAATATTGCCAAGGAAATTCCAGGTAAGGAAGAGTTTTCGGAAACTTTGCGATATTATAATCGCCAAATGGAAATCAATAAGGTTCAAGTACATTTGAACACTCGCTTTAACGAAAATCAAGCGAATGATTTTGATGAAGTTGTGGTGGCAACGGGTGTGACGGGTCGCAGTATGAATATCGAAGGCATCAATCATCCAAAAGTTTTGACTTATACCGAAGTAATTATGGATAAAAAACCAGTCGGCAAGAAAGTGGCTGTTGTGGGTGCAGGAGGTATTGGCTTTGATGTTTCAGAATACCTAACTCATTCTGGAAAGACTGATATTCAGCACTTTATGAAAGAATGGGGCGTGGACATGGAATATAAAACGGGTGGTGCTCTAATGGAAAATGGCGGAATGACTTCGCCAAGAGAAGTTTATTTGTTGCAACGTTCTGCCAAAAAACACGGTGAAGATTTAGGCAAAACCACGGGTTGGATTCACAGAACGGCTTTACGAATGAAAAATGTGAAAATGATTGGAGAAGTAACCTACGAAAAGATTGATGATGATGGACTGCACGTGCTAATCAAAGGACAACCTCACGTTTTGGAAGTTGATAATGTGGTAATCTGTGCGGGACAAGTATCTAATAATCAGTTATTTACAAGTCTTAAAGATAAATATAAAAACGTTCATCTTATTGGTGGAGCTTTGGAAGCGGGAGACTTAGATGCTAAAAGAGCGATTGAACAAGGGGTTAAATTGGCGATTTCTCTGTAATTTCAAACTCATAAAATGATTTATTTCTGGTTTAGAGCGTTCATCATCCTGGCGAAAAGAATTTTTCAAAAGCCTATCAATATTGAAAATGGTTTTGAGAATTCTTTTCGGGTAGGCTTGTTTGATTGTGAAGGTTTTCGAGTAATGTCCGCTTTTAAATATGCCAATTACGTTGAATATAATCGTTGGGAATTCACCGTCAGAAGCCCATTATTTAAAGAAATATATGCCAATAAATGTTCAACCGCAACGGGTTCTCAGAAGATAATTTATAGAAAACCAATTAAATTTTGGTCAAAATTTGTGGTAAGGATTGATACGGTTGGTTGGGATGAAAAATGGATTTATAACGTTCAAAAGTTTACTCAAAATTCGGAAATAAAAGCAGTTTGTATATCTCGTTCCTTAGTATGGAAAAAAGATAAACCTCAGATTCTTAGTGAAATATTTGCAAAAGTGGGAATTATAGAATTAAAACGTAACCCTCCTGATTGGGTGATGGCTGTTTTTGAAAATGATAAGGAAATTATATCTAAATAACAGATTTTACGCAGACTGATGCAGAGCACTATAATATTTATAGCACTCAGAAGAATTAGCTTCAAAGGTACAGAGTACCGTAATATCAAGGGAGGTTTATATTACGTTACTCTGTACCTGCGAGAATGAATTTTACGTAAATTCTACAAATCTCTGTACCTTTTGCGTAACATCAGTAAATAACTTTAATCTAAACATTTTTAAAATTGCTTCGTCAACTCATTGACCATCAATTTACCCGCACGTTCCGAAGCCCCTTTTTCTCCCAAAGTATTTTTAATTTCAGAATAACCATCCAACTGATTTTGTCGGGTGGTTTGATTGGTTGTGATTTTTGATAATTCAGTGAGTAAGTTCTCTTTCGTTAAATCATACTGCAATAATTCTTTCACAACTTCTCGTCCCGCAATCAAGTTTACCAATGAAACGAATGGAACTCGAATCACTCGTTTATAAACTTGATACGCTGCCCAACCACCACGGTAACATACCACCTGCGGAACATTAAAAAGTGCGGTTTCAAGCGTTGCCGTTCCAGAAGTTACTAAGGCTGCATCAGCTACGGAAAGTAAATTGTAAGCATTATCAATGACCAATTTTACTGGAAAAATGGACTGCCAACGAGCATATAATTCTTTCGGAAGATTGGAAACTGCTCCGATAACAAACTGATAATCAGGGAATTCATACACTTGTGACATCATTAAAGGCAACATCGTTTCCACCTCTTGTTTGCGACTTCCAGGCAATAACGCAATGATTGGCTTTTGTCCTAAACGTGCAAACTTTCTGAAATCTTCTTTTGGGATAAATTCACCAATGGCATCAAAAAGTGGATTTCCCACGTATTCAACTTCATAATCATGCTGTTTGAAAAAGTCCTTTTCAAACGGAAAAATCACGAACATCTTATCCACAAATTGCTTTATTTTCAAGGCTCTTGATTGATTCCAAGCCCACACTTTTGGAGAAATATAGTAGAAAGTTTTGAAACCGTTTAGTTTTGCGAATTTGGCAACTCGCATATTAAAACCTGCATAATCAATCA
>JAYUIP010000236.1:0-2930 GCA_043765945.1 Arcicella sp. | reverse complement strand
AACCCGCCAAACCCGTTGATTGCTTCACAATTTGGGTCTGAATTGTCTTGATTTTCTTACTCAAAACCGAGCTAATAAAAGCAATTAAGGGACCCGTTGCCAAAAACAAAGGCAAAATTGACCAATGAACGGTGAAGGCATAAACTGAAATAAAAATCAAGGCAATTCCCGATTGGAAGAGAATGTTTATACCCACCAAAATCAGTTTCTCAACGTCCGTTCTCACTTTTTGAAGAATTCCCAAAGTCTCGCCCGAGCGTTGGTCTTCAAAAGTTTCATAAGGCAATTCTAAGGAATGACCGATTCCATCCGCATATATCTGAGCACCAACTCGTTGCGTAACAGTATTGATGTAATAATCCTGAAAATTCTTGGCAACTCGGCTCACAAAAGCCACACCAATTGAAGCGGCAGAAAGGGGCAAAATTGCCATCCAAAAATCATGAGAAGAGTGTGTTCCAGAACGATAAACCGTGGCAACATCATCAATGATTTTACGAAAAATAAAGGGATCAAGCAGGGAAAAAATCTGATTAATCGCAGCCAAACCCAATGCTCCGAAAACAGTGATTTTGTATTGTTTTAGATAACGGAAAAGTACTTTCATGATGGTTAAATTATATTTGCTTATATCAAATATTTAACCCAAATCTTGAAAATATAGTTCTTTTGGAGTTCATTCATGGCATGAGATTAGGCATCTCCCTTAGTCATGCCATAAATATTCATTGTTTTTTTCTTAAATTTGCTCAATCAATTTATAATCACAAAACCATGAACAAAGTATTAACAATCAGCACATTAGCTTTATCAATATTCGTCTCCTCTTGCGACAGACTGAGTAATTCAACCGAAAAAATCGGTGAAACAGCAGGAAAAATGGTCAAAGGGATTGAAACAGGTGTTAAAAAGGCACGGACAATTGACGTTACCTATACTGAATCCTTATCTACAAAAGGAATTTCTAACGGCAAAGTTTCTTTGAAAAATGATAAAGAAGGAACCGATAATTTGCTGAGCATATATTTGATTTTCTCAAAAAGATTTAAAGGTAGAGTTACCGCAAAAGCCTACGATAATCAAGGCTTAGAAATGGGCAGAAGTTCCGTAAAAATTGACGCACAAGACGGTGACGCAGGTTTTTACGATTTTCATTTTGATAAAAGAACCAACATCGACCGTGATGGGAAAATTGTCTTGGAGTAGATTTATAGAACACGGATTTGGGGGATTGGACACGGATGAAAGGATAAATTTTATCTGTGTGCAATTATTGTATTTCGTTTGAAATCGAATATTTAAAATAAAAAACCGACCACTTTTCAGCCATCGGTTTTAGTTTTTAAAATAAGGATTATAATTCAAGGTTTTTAAATATCCCGTACAATTCGTTTAAAGAAATCAAATTGTACTTTTATGGCTCTTTGCCAATACGATTTTTCGCTTTTTCCTGGTTGTGAAATATAGGTTGCTTTCACTTTTAATTCATCGCAACGTCTTCTGAAGTCATTATTTGCTTCATAATTAACGTCTTCAGTACCACAATCGAAGATAATTTCCTTTTGTGATGCTGCCAATTTTCCTACGTTGTGAATCACTGAATATTTACGCAAAACATCTGCCTCGCCCGACCCTAAAATATTCTGTAAACTGGCATTTGCTGATTCTACGCTTAAATCCAAAACCCCTCCCGAACTCCCTGCGGCTTTAAAAAGGTCTGGTCTTTTTGAAAATAAATATAAAGCCCCGTGTCCGCCCGAACATATACCCGTAATAAAAACTTGGTCGTTTTCAACCCTGTATTTTTGTTTGATGGTTGGCATTAAATCTTTAAAGAAAAAATCCTCAAATTTGCTCATTTGCTTGCGTGGACTGTTGATATACCACGAGTCTTTCAAGCCATCGGGACAAACGATAATAAAACCATAAGCATCTGCATATTTTTGGACGCTTACAATAGTATTCCACTGACGATAAGTTGCCCCACAGCCATGTAGAAGGAACATTACAGGATATTTTCTACCCGATGTCATCGAATAATCCTTGGGTGTATAGACCAATGTTGTATCCGCATGAGGCACATAAATTGGATTGAAATAGAGTTGCTCTTGGGCAAAAATTGCCAACGAAGCCAAGCACATTCCAAATGTAAGGATCAAGGGTTTCATGTAATTATTTCATGGGTTAATTTTTATAAATAGGCAGTTATTAGTGTTCAGTTGGCAGTTAGCAAAAATACTAATCAAACTTTGCTCTTAAATTATTCAAATCTTATGCCAAATAGTAGCAAAAAAAAACGATAAGCAAAAATTAATTAACTACTTTATATTCATCAAATTATAACTATTCGAGACTGCAAACTACCTACTAAAAAACTGCCTACTCTATCAATTATTATCATGAATTTCCTGTAAAATCTTAATTACTTCCTTGCGAATATCGGAGGTTGAGTTTACAAAATTATTATTCATCATACTAAAAATCAAGGTCTTGCCTTTCTGAGTTACCAAAAATCCACTTAAACAATAATTATTGTTCAATGACCCTGATTTGGCGAATATAAATGGTTTATCCGTCTTCAAAAGATTCTTTAAAGTTCCTGATTGTCCAGCGGCGGGAAGGATTTTGAAAAGCTTTTCTTGAGGAACAATTTGGTAGATTTTTTGGAGTAACGCTACGATTGAACGTGGCGTAAAAAGGTTCTGTCTCGAAAGCCCTGAACCGTCAATCCATTTTGGAACATCTGGCAAATCGTACAAGTATTTTTTTATGGTTGAGTCAATTCCAATTTCCGTATTCAATGTTCCGCTTAAAGCATTAGAATTCAACAACATAAGCTGTTCCGCAATCATGTTATCACTCACGTGGAGCATCCGTTTATAGAGCGTATCTAAGGGAAGGCTATAAAATATTTTTGCCGTTTTATCTAA
>JAYUIP010000235.1:0-8207 GCA_043765945.1 Arcicella sp. | reverse complement strand
ATTGGACTTTGGGGTGGTCCTCGCCGTGAATATGCTTCTATCAAATTCTTCCTCTACACACTCGTAGGCTCGATTTTTATCTTGATTGTGATGATTGGGCTGTACCTTTCCGTCATTGATCCCGTTGAAACCGCCGTGCAGATGGGATTAATAAATTCAGCATCGGATGTCACGCCACAAATCATTACGCAAATCCAAAGTCTATTGGCAGAAGGCGAACTGCCTTCGCAGTCAATTGTTCACACGTTCGATCTTCGTTTCATGCCCGACCAAGGCAATTATGTGATAGATTCATGGTTAAATATTTTTTCAGCCAACAAAGTGGGAGAGATTTCCTTACGCTCCTTATCGTTCATCTTTTTGATGGTTGGTTTTGGCATAAAATTACCCGTTGTCCCTTTTCATACTTGGTTGCCCGATGCCCACGTAGAAGCCCCAACGCCTGTTTCGGTGGTTTTAGCAGGGATTTTATTGAAAATAGGAGGTTACGGTTTTCTGAGAATTACGTACCCAATTTTTCCAGAAATTGCCAATCAATATGCCATTTGGATTGTAGGATTTGGCGTTTTGTCAATCATCTACGGAGCATTCAACGCCTTGGCAATGAACGACTTAAAGAAAATGATTGCCTATTCGTCTGTCTCACACATGGGTTTCGTGTTGTTGGGCATTGGCTCACTCACAAGCGAAGGATTCAACGGGGCGGTGTATCAAATGTTCTCGCACGGGATTCTGTCTTCGATGTTATTTTTATTGGTTGGCGTGTTGTATTCACGAACCCACGATAGAAGAATTGATTCTTATCAAGGACTTGCCAGTAAGTTGCCTTTATTCACCTTAATGACAGCCATTGCTTTCTTTGCTTCCTTGGGTTTACCCGCTTTTTCAGGGTTTATTGGGGAGATTTTTACCTTGATGGGGGCTTTCAATAGTCCTCTGATTCCCAGATGGTTAGCGGGTTTGGCAACCTTCGGATTGGTATTGGGAGCGGGATATTTTTTGTGGACTTTACAACGAATGTTTTTCGGAAAATTTTGGATAAGACAATACGAAGAAACCTTACAGGATTTGACTTTAAGGGAGAAAACCATGCTTTATCCATTATCCATTTTGGCCTTAATTTTCGGAATATTCCCACATATAATTTTTGATGTGACGAACCTTTCTTTGGCAGAATTGATAAAATTGTTTTAATTCTCAATGTTCGTTTTTTGGAAATTAGTTCACAGACATCGAATTACAAACCGAAGCATCGGTCGCATCGGAATCAAAATGGCATTTTAAGTGTAGCCACAACCATTTTATCATTGTTTACAATTGTGAGTGAAGCTCTATCTCCAAACTGCAATTCTAACCTTTTATGAAGATTTTCCAAGCCGATTCCTCCATAGGGACTTTTTGGTTTTGGGTCGTAGAATCCAGAATTTTCAACCGTCATCGTAATCATATTTTTATCAGTCGAGACAGAAGTAATGATTTTTCCACCCAATTTTAATTGACCAATTCCATGTTTAACGGCATTTTCAAGTAGTGTGTTTAATGACATTGGCATAACTAAAACATTATCTAAATCATTTTGAATATTAAATTCATAAGAAAGGCGTGAATCAAAACGAAGTTTCTCGAGTGCCAGATAATTCTCTGCCAGTTTCAATTCTTCACTCAAAGTTGCTCGTTGTTGCTCTCCTAAATTTAATGAAAGTCGCAATAAATCAGATAGTTGAATAATTGACTCACGAGCTTTCACGCCATCAAAAAGTGTTAATGCTTTAATGCTATTTAAGGCATTGAACAAGAAATGTGGATTTAATTGTTTTTTAAGATTTTCTAATTCGGATATTTGTAAAAGATTTTCTGCTATGATTGTTCGTTGTTTCCGTTCTTGATAAATTGTAGCAAATCTATATAAATGATAAAAGAAAAAACATGGTATAACAACCCAAGTATTTTCAAATAACAAGATAAGAAAGTCTATAAATGGGTTTTTTAAAATAAATTGTCCTAATGTAATGTCAATTAACGTAAATAAAAGCCCGATGGAACAACTGCCCATAAAAGGGTATAACAGAAACTGAGAGGTTGTAATCTCATCGGGATTCATATTTTCAAGAGTGTAGCGGTAAGTGTTACCTATTGTAAATCCCACAAAAAGATAAGAGAGAAAAAATATTATTCGACCCTTGCTATCGCCATCTTGTAAAGGGCTATATGAAAGAGCAATAAAAGCGATAAAAAGCCAACAAAAAAATTGAATTAACCAGAACCGTATATTCTTAATCATGAAAGTATATTTTGTAAATTTTACTCAAAAATACTAATAAAAGTAGAATGTAGAAAGTTTATGCAGAAAAATAATGACTAATTTCTTATATCTCCCCGAACAACTTAAACAAATATTTTTAAGTGTTAATGCACTCTTACCAGAAGTGCTTCTATCAACCTCTTTTTTATGTATGATAATGATAGATTTAATTCTTCATCATAATCAGCAAAATAAGGGGAAAATTATAAAAAGGATTACTAAATCAAGCCAAATTATCTTCTTCTTTTGCTTATTGTCTGTGGCAGTTATTCTTAATCAAATAGCCCAACAATTTTATATTTCTAATGATTTATTTCTTTTTGATAGAATGTTAGTGTTAGATTTAAAAGCAGTTGTATTCAAGTTCTTGATTGTTCTTTCAACCATTTTATTGCTTGCACACATATACGTAACGAAAAAAGAATTAGTTGCCGAGTTTTACCCGATTTTAATCAGCATGGTCATTGGACTTTGTTTGATGACCATGTCAGTAAATTTGTTAATGATATACCTTTCTATTGAAATCGTTTCCGTTTCATCCTACATCCTCACCACAATTGATAAAACCAGAAAAAGTACAGAGTCTGGTTTAAAATACATCCTTTTTGGAGCATCAGCATCAGCAGTTATGCTTTACGGAATGTCATTACTGTATGGTATGACAGGAACGTTGGATATTACTTCTCCCAACTTTTCACGGGGTATTTCGCAGATTGATTCCGTAGCTTCAACGGTGGCTATTGTGCTGACAATCAGTGGGTTTCTGTTTAAAATATCGGCTTCACCTTTTCACGTTTGGACACCCGATGTCTATGAATCTGCCCCAACGCCAGTAGTCGCTTTCTTTTCAGTAGCCCCAAAAATTGCGGGATTTTTAGTGGCAATTCGGTTTTATGCTGCCGTACCCAATAACCTCCAAACTATCACGGCAGTTTTGGCAATGGCGAGCATTACCTTCGGAAATTTCTCGGCTTTATGGCAAAATAATGCCAAAAGATTATTGGCATATTCAACGATTGCTCATTCAGGATTCATGTTAATTGGATTAGTGACGATGACGCAATTGGGGCTTACGAGTATAGTTTTTTATCTTATTGTTACATTATTTACGAATCTGGCAGCTTTTCTTTTAGTTGATTTTGCTGAACAGTTATCAGTTAATAGTTTTACAGCTAATAACCAGTCACTAATCCCTAATTTCAGCGGTCTGGGAAGGCTCAATCCTTTCTACGGAATTATGATGTTAATTGTGATGATTTCTTTGGCGGGAATTCCACCGACAGCAGGATTTTTTGCGAAATTGAATATTTTTTCAGCTCTCTGGGAAACGTATCAGAATACAAATCAACCCATTTTATTATGGCTTTTCATTTTTGGATTACTGAACACTGCCATTTCTTTATTTTTTTATTTAAAAATTCCGTTTTATCTGTTTTTTAAGGAACCTCTTGAAAATCAATCGTTTGAGCTGAATTCAAAGCAATATTTTTTAGCAATTATTCTGGTTTTACCAATTTTGATACTGTTCTTTAAGGCAGATTGGCTGATGGATTTGATTAGTTACCTCTAATCAATGATAGAATATTATAGGAAGTCAATTTATTCACTCTGAAATATTATATCATTCTATCATTGGTTATCGTAAATAAACCCCCATTTCCTCCTCATCATCCAACATAACCGACACATAATCACTCAATGTTGTAGATAATTGATAGCCCACATAATCTGCCAGAATCGGGAATCTACGGTAATTTCTATCCACCATCACCGCCACTTGAATTCGCTTGACGGGAATACTCAAAAATGGCGAAAGGCAGTATGCAAAAGTTCTTCCTGTGTTCAAAACATCATCCACGACAACGATGGTTTTGTGTTCCAAAAAACGCTCATCGCAGTCGAATTCCACGGGACTGTCGTAGGTTACGTCTTTGTCCACATCAATTAAAACAGCGGTTGCCTCAATGCTTGAAATTTCGTTTAAAGCCACTGCCAATTTCTTCGCAAAAGCGTGTCCTTGCCCTTTTATGCCCGCAATTACGATTTGAGTTTCTTCAAAATTATTCTCGTAAATCTCAAAAGCAATCCTTCTGATTTTTTGAAGAACTTGGGTATGGTTGAGGATTTGATTATCAGTTAATTCCATCTTTTAGTCAATGAATAGTTAATAGCGGAACGCCGCCCGATTAACAGTTAATAGTTTTCCGAAAACTATATTGAATCTATACGTAAAAATAGTTAATCAAACATTAAAAAGTAGTTTATTACCATTATTAATATCGAACGATAAACTAATAATTATTCTCTATTAATTATTAACTATTAATTACCTTTGCAGTCCAATTCAAAAAATTAATTAACCAAAATGGCAAAAGGATATTCTTCACAAGGTCACGGACAACAAAAACGAGTACAACAGGCAATTCCAAGTAATCCATTAGCGATTAAAACGAAGAAATTTGCCCTTGAAAAAAATAAATTTATTATCTTAAATATGCTCCAATTCGTCAGAAAACAGTGGTATTGGGCTTTTGTGCCTTTGGCTTTGATTTTGATTAATGCAGTTTTGAACATTACTAAGATCTATCCAAATTATTGGATTTATGTAATCACGGTTTTAGGAGCATTGGTTTATGTGGCTTTCTGGGCAATTCAATTTACGGGCGTAACGCAATTAGACCAATACAAACAGCTTTTTCAAAAATATCGTTATGAAATTGATAGCCGCCAGATTTTAATGAAATTGAACGATACCGAAGGCGGAGTTATTAAATGGGATATGATTAAAACCGCTCGAAAAGATAAAGATGCCTACGTATTGGACATGGGACAATATCAGTTCATTTATCTACCTTTTACGGTTTTTAATAATGATAATGATAAGAAATTGATGGAGCGAATTTTGAGAGATAAAGGGTATATTGCTGGGGAATAATTAGTTCATATAAACATAAAAAAGGGCTTTCAGATAACTCTGAAAGCCCTTTTTTGTAACCCGATGCTGGGCGGCACTCCGCTTCCGCATCGGTCAAAAAAATAATTTAATATCCGATGCGGAAACGAGATGCCGTCCAGTTCGGGTTACATCATTTCTTAACAGAATGAGAAATCGTCTCTACCAATTCTCCACGAGCCATTTTCTCGGCTTTATCAAAATATTTTAATGATTTCTGGAAGGTATCATCGTAGGGTGACATCACTTGCAAATATTCATTATTCATGCCGTCAGAAACTTTTCTTTGCCACACATTACGAGCAATATAGGCTTTTATCTGAGCCTTGATGAACGGCATCGAACGTTCATAATCTCTCGCCCGCATTTTCACATTTGCCTGTTTTGCTAATTTTTGCATATCAATCAACATGGCATCATTCACGACAAAAAACTTATTAAAATCCTTGAAAGTGAGTTTTTCGATTGATTTGATATTGTCGTTTGCATAATTCAAAGCAAATTCACGGATAATATTCTTACCCCATAAATCACTCATGTATTTGGTGAAATAAGTCGTATCACGAGCCACAAAAACGTCGGGCGTAATTCCTCCACCGCCATAAACCGTGCGACCGCCGAGGGTTTTACATTTCAATTTTTCGTTAAATTTAATACTATCCGAACTGAAAAATTCACCACTTTTAATACGTTTTTCGTAGTCTTTTTCATATTCTTCTTCTTGTCCCATCAAATAAGGTTTCTGAATACTTCGTCCGCTTGGCGTATAATATCTCGAAATCGTCAAGCGTAATTCAGAGCCATCTTGCAGATTTACAGGCATTTGCACTAACCCTTTTCCATAAGAACGTCTGCCCACAATCAAAGCACGGTCGTTGTCTTGCAACGCACCCGCCACAATCTCAGCGGCTGAAGCACTGTTTTCATCCATGATTACCATAACAGCACCTTTTTCAAAAATTCCTTCTCTTTTGGTGTACGTTTGGGTATCGTATTTTGAGCCTTTCCCGTCCGTATAAACAATCATTTTTTCACCTGCCAAAAGCTCATCCACCATCTTTTCAGCACGGTCTTTATAACCGCCAGGATTTCCTCTGAGGTCAAGCATTAAACGCTTTGCTCCTTGGTTTTTCAGGTTTGTCAGTACGGTTTTAAACTCATCAAAAGTAGATTCAGTGAATCTGTCCACCTTGATATATCCCGTTTGCACATCAACCATATAACCCGCCGTAACGGAATAGGATGGAATTCTGTCCCGAGTAACGGTGAATTTTTTGATACCCTTTTCGCCATTACGCAACACTTCTAATTTCACTTCTGTGCCTCTCAATCCACGTAATTTACTGAAAATCAAACTATTACTTACTTTTGAGCCAAATAAAGCAACGCCATCGGCTCTCAATAAACGGTCGCCACTTTTGATGCCTACTTGCTCAGAAGGTCCGCCCACCATCGCATTCATGACGTACACCGTGTCACTAAAAATATTGAATTCAATGCCGATACCATCAAAACCAGATTCTAACTGCGAACGGGCAGCGGCGGCTTCGTCAGTTGAGAAATAAGCAGTATGTGGGTCGAGTTTTTCTAAGGTTTTTTTAATGGAATATTCCACCAACGAATCCGTATCAACGGAATCAACGTAGGAAGTTTCAATCAAAGAAAGGATTTCACGATATTTATTAAAACCCTTGGAAAGGGAGTTCATTTTGGCTTGTCCACCAAAGAAATTTGCTCCCAACAAAACACCACCCACTAAGGCAATGGCAATCCAGATTGGTATTTTCACGATGGTTGAATTATTATTGATTGGAGTTTGTGGTTTTTTCATGTTGTATTATGTATTTTTCAAAACAAATACTAATTTACAAAAAACTAAATCGTAGCCAACGTTTTGACGTAACTTTGTTTTTTAAATAACCGATAAATAATGGAACGCAGATGACGCAGATGCCTTTGGCAACGCAGATTTTCGCAGATTTTACTTTGCGACCATGCTATAAAATCAGTTAATTACATATTATATATGACCTTAAATTTTGTGTATAATCAATTAATATTCTTTGAGAAAATCTGCGAAAATCTGCGTTGCGAAGTATCTGCGTTATCTGCGTTCCAATGAACGTAGATGTCCAGAATATTAGCCATAGATTATGGAACGAAAAGAGTTGGTTTGGCAGTTACTGACCCACTCAAAATTATTGCTTCTGCCTTAGAAACGGTTCATAGTAAAGATGTGATGGTTTTCCTAAAAACCTATCTTGAAAGTGAAGAAGTGGAGGCTTTTGTGGTGGGAATGCCCGTGAATTTGGATGGAGAAGATACCAATAATACGCCCCACGTAAAGGGTTTTGTTAAGAATCTACAAAAGACTTTTCCAGAAATTCCTGTACACTTACATGACGAACGTTTTACGTCTAAAATTGCCCTGCAAGCCATGATTTCAAGTGGTTATTCCAAAAAAGACCGTCGAGAAAAAGGAAATATTGATAAAATTTCAGCGGTTATTATTTTACAATCTTATATGGAAAAGGAAGGGATTTGATGTTCGATGTTCGGAATTCGTTTTTTTGGACTCAAACCGAACATCGAAAATCGAACATCAATCATCGAAAAACAAACATCGAAACAAATGCACATTTACGGTTTAATCGGTTATCCCCTTGGTCATTCCTTTTCAAAAGGATATTTTACAGAGAAATTCGAGCAAATGAATCTCTCAGATACATACGTATATGAGAAATTTGAGCTGAAAAACATTAACGATTTTCCTGCTTTATTAAAATCGCAAAGTTCTGATTTAAAGGGGCTTAACGTCACCATTCCTCATAAACAAAACATCATTCCTTTCTTGGATTCTGTGGATGAAGCAGCCTTGAAGATTGGGGCGGTTAATACCATAAAAATCATGGAAGACGGCACAACAAAAGGCTTCAATACCGATTATTGGGG
>JAYUIP010000234.1:0-2932 GCA_043765945.1 Arcicella sp. | reverse complement strand
TGGATTTACCCGAAATCCATCGTAAAAATGCCCATGAACTACACACTGCCAGTGACGGACAAAAATTTTTAGCGAAAGATAGTTCTTTGAATGCTTCATATTCCTACAAGTATCCAGGTTATACAATGGCTTCGGTTGTCAATACTGCGGTAGATGAACGTTTTGGATTGTTTTCAGCGGCTGTTATAACCGCTTCTGACCGTGAAGCAATTAGTATGGTGGATATGCACTTGGGTAATCCTGTGGTAAAAAGCACGATTCATTCGACAGATACGCATGGCACATCGGAAGTAGTCTTCGGAATGATGTATTTACTGGATATTTATTTTGCCCCACGCATCAAAGATATTGCTTCACTGCAACTCTTTGGCTTTATCTATAAGAAGGAATATGCCGATTTAGATTACGAATTACTCCCCGACCAATCTACAAATACCGCCTTAATCAAAGAACATTGGGATGAAATATTACGAGTAATGGTCTCATTAAAATTGGGTAAAACGTCTGCTGCTCAATTACTTAAACGTTTGGACTCATACGCCCATCAAAATCCATTACATAAGGCGTTGAAAGAGTTTGGGAAAGTAACACGTACTGCCTTCATTCTTAGATATTATGATGATGTTGAGTTGTTACGGCAGTCGGTTGAAAAACTGTTAAGCCATATTGAAATGATGAATCGTTTTGCCAAGGAGGTATTTTTTGGCAATAATCAAGAGTTCCAATCGTATCGCCGATGCGGTGGCAACCAAAGAAGAGCAAGAGAAAATTGTTTTGTGCCGATTAATCCTACAAAATTCAATCGTTTTATGGAATTATTTATACCTATCCGACCTAATAACCAAAGTAGAATCACAAGAAGAGTTAGAATACTTCGTAAGTTCAATTAGAAATGGAACAGCAGTCGCATGGGAACATATCAATATGTTAGGAGAATATGATTTTACTAAGTTGCTGAAAAATAAGGCTTTACGCTTCGATATGCAAAATTTAATGGCAATGAAGTACCCAAAAGCAGCCTAAAAATAAAACCCTGTAAGATGCAGTTTTTCAGCAATTTACAGGGTTCTATCTTACTTTTGGCCCGAATCCCGACTTGTAACATAGAAACGGTTGTAGCCAAATATACTTTTGTTGTAGCCGAATGTAAGGTTGAGTTTTAAGGTGTTAAGAATTTGAGGTCTCACTAAATATTTCCAACATACTTGTCAAGTTGTTTCAGTAGAATACGGTAAAGTTTTAAGTATATTTATGTTGCAGATTTTAACACAATTTGCAACATAAATTTCTATTTAATCTGTTTATAATTTCATGCTTCGCATTGGGAAGTAACTGCAATATTTTAATCCAGACTTGTCCAACTATTACCCTATCAACGCATTAACCCAAAACGCTGAACTCTTTTCAAAGCCTTGGGTTCAAGACGGTAATGTGGGTTTTAATACTTTAAGTAGAATTGTACCTTGCATTTTAAATTTCACAAGTATCATAATCCTTTCTAAAATAGCGATACAAAATATAGCCAAAAGTCAAGATAGCGATAATGATTATTACTACTAAATCAATCGTTGAATTATAAAAAATGGCTAATGAAATTTGCATTAAAAATAAGATGATGCCGAATAGGGTCTTTTTCATGATTAAAGAATTTTGGTTAATAAATTTGCTAATAAACCCGCCCCAATGCCAAATAAGAAGGTAATACCAATGATGATTAAAGGAACTTTATAGCCTCCTAATTTTTCTTTCGTTAGTACCAACGTGAATAAACCAAATGAAGGAGCCGTGAAAACCATGGTGGCAATAGCGGCATTTGAGAAACCGAGGTTCAATAAAATCGTACCTAAAAGTATCTCAAATAAAACAGGAATTGAAAGGAGAGTACCAATAAATGAGATGATGATTACAATTACAAATTGGTTGTACCCGCTGATTTCGTGCAGAACTTCATTAGGAAAAATTACCCTAAAAATAGCCGTAATTAAAGTTCCTATCATCATCAATGGCAATAACTTGTAGGCAATATTTCCAACGGCAATAAGCCAATCTTCAAGGGCTTTCAAAAGGGTGTTCACGAAGTTTTTTTCTGGAAAATAACATGAAATAAAGTTCAAAACCCCATTTTTAGGCGGTACAACGTCTTGTTGCTTTACCCATTTTGAAACGAAAGGTACTACGACTAATATCATCAAAATACTGAAAACGATTCTGGAAATGGCAACGGCTGGATGAAACAATCCAAACATTGTAACAATCCCAATCATATTCAATAAAGAACCGCCCAAAATCACGCCCAACGTTGCTTCGGCACTTCCTCCTTGCGAGGTCAATCCCACGCCTGTCACGGCTGAACAATTGGCACACATATTCAGAGGCATTCCAAAAATACTCCCTAAGGCTGCCCCTTTTATGCCTTTTATGGCAAGAAGTTCTTCTAATTTTTTCCAAGAAAGTAATAAAGAAAGTGCTGCTCCTCCAATAATCAAGGCGAATGTCATACCCGTGGCATTGGCTTCCCAAAAATTTGCACAACTTTTCGCTACTTTTATTACAAAATTCGTATCATGTTCAAGATCGAATCTTTCGTGAAAATTAAGTTCTCCATGTTTGTGCGGAAGTTTGCATACACCTTCTGAACATTGTACTTTACGTTCTTCGGCTTTGAAGCGACTTCCCGCCAAAAACAAAACCAACACGCTGACAAGCATCGTTAGTTTTATACTATTTTCTTTATTCATTTAATGTGGTTTGATTTTATTTATAGTGTTTCGTAACAGTAATTACCTAAGATTGCTGAATTAAGAACGTGGTCAATCGTATTCCAAACTTGTTCTTTTGTTTGTAATTGTTCACTTTGGGCAATCTCAATCATTCTTTCACAGACTTGTTCAATGGTAAAATCGGCTGTCATGTGATGTAATATTTTTCGTCT
>JAYUIP010000233.1:0-2934 GCA_043765945.1 Arcicella sp. | reverse complement strand
GTATTTTTTTCATAGCCCCCTAACCCCCAGAAGGGGAATTTATTTGAGTTAATATTTTAAACTATTCATTATGATACCCACAATTCCCCCTCTGGGGGTTAGGGGGCTATTCTATCCAGCCATGCTGTTTACGAACATTTATCATTGTTGCGAGAATATCATTCCATGTTTTGGGTTGAGTCATGACTGAATTATCGAACATACAACCATCCCAGCAAATGTGTTTGAAGGCTTTTGTCAATTCTCCATCTTCATTTCTAAGCCAAAAACCTGCATCGTGAACAATATCCAGTTTTCCGTTTGGGTCAGTTGCTAAGCAATGTCTTCCAGTTTTATCGTGCGAACCCGTACCATGAGCGGTTCCATCATTTTGTGCTACATGAAAATCCATTGTCCATGGTCGCAACGCTTTTGTCATTTTTTTAAAACCTTCATTTAAGGCTTCTCTATCATTCCATTGAAAGTTAGCAGGCAAAATTCTATCTTCGGGAGCATTATACCCTAATAAATACAGAAAAGTATGTGACATATCCGCCTGAAAACCGATATTTGGGCGATTTACAGCCTCTAACGTTTCAAGCATGGTTCTCCAACTGTGCATTCCACCCCAACATATTTCACCTTCGGCAGCCAATTTTTCGCCATAATCTGCCGCTACATCACAGGCTTCTTGGAAAGTTTGAGCAATTAATTTTGTGTTACCAACGGGGTCGTTTGCCCAATTTTGAGGACTACTTGCCGAGTCAATTCTCACAACTCCGTGCGGACGAATGCCCATTTCACGCAGTTTTTGACCTATTTTACAAGATTTACGAACCATTTCTACAAATTGAGTTCGTTCTTCTTTATTCCCCATCGCAGGACCACCCCAGATTGGAGCAACCAAACTACCAATTTGAAGATTGTGTTTTGATACTTTATCGGCTAATCTTTTAATTGCATCGTCAGAAGTATCTAAATCGTAGTGTGGGTCGAAAAGACCTAAATCAACACCGTCAAATTTAACGCCATCCACCTCAGCGGCAGCCGTCATTTCGAGCATGGTGTCTAATGAAATTGGTGGCTCAGAATCAGGTCCTTTCCCAACAATCCCTGGCCAAGTGGCGTTATGAAGTTTTGGATAATTATTTTCCATGTTAATTAAAGCCCCCAACTCCCAGAGGGGGAATTTTAAGAGCAATTTAAAGTTTGTATTTTATTTTAAAGGTAAATAAATTTTTAATGTTCCCCCTCTGGGGGTAAGGGGGCTATAAATCAGGATTATTTGGTCCAAAATGTTTGAGCATCACAATTGGGTCGGTTGTTGAATGATTGGTAATTTTCACGCCTTCCATTGCTGCTTTTTCAGTAATAAAAAATTCATCATTCGTTAATTGTCCGTACCGAATTAATGAAGGCGTTTCTATATTCCAAACACCCATCGTTCCATGTCCTTGCATCATAATGATTCCATAAGCTGCATTGTCCCTAACCACAACAGTTTTTCCAGGAGCAACCGTTAATTCTTTCGCTGAAAATGCTTCTGAACGATAACAAATCCAGTTTTCAATGTATCCTTCGGCTTCCATTTCTGAAATAGGCTTAACGGGTTTTGGAGCCATAAAACGTGTTTCTAATATATTCGGATTGGTGTTTAATTCCCAATCAATAACTTCCATCAATTGGTCATAATCGCCTATTCTGTCGGGTGGAGTGCCATTCCATAATAATTCTTCGGGAATAATTGCCTCATTTACCAACGATTGATACATCGCAAAAACATCGGATGCTTTTTGTGGTTCATACGTACACATACTACCTGGGGCGTGCAACATTCCTGGGGGAACGTCCCAACCCGTACCAGGCTCCAAGCGAAAGGCTTGCGAATAATTTGTGAGTTTATTATCACCCTTCGTGAAATTCATTAAACACTCTTTTATTTGCTCCTTTGTCGTTCCTGGGGCAATTCCAAAGAAAGTATAAGGAAAGTCCCCTCCGTGATTATTAAGTTGGGGAGGGAAATAATAGGCTTCTGGTTTGCCGAGTTGTCCAATTTTTGCGGCGTGTTCGTCATTGTGGTGAATGTGATGGGGCAAAGGACCCATGTTATCAAAAAACTTGGAATACATTGCCCAACTTTTGTATTCATTCCACAGTCTATCCCCAATAATTTCTCCTTTTAATTCATCAATAACATCTTTTAAAAGCACTTTTACTTCTGAGTTTTCGTCATTAAAAATAACAAAACTTAATCCTTCGTTCTCACCAGTTAAAGGTCCATTTTTTGCGGGTGTTGTTGATGATAACCAACGTTCATCAATGCCTCCACGCACACCTCCAAGTATGTAATAATCATCGGGATGAAGTTTAATTCTTCGCCCAGGCACACAAAATGAGCGTGGAACCCAAGTGGGAGCTAATCGCAAAATACCTTGACCTTGAGCTAAGGCTTTTTGAGCTGTACTTAAATTTGACATAGTTTGTTTTTGGTTTGATTTTTTTAGTTAAACAGCATTTTGGGTTCCTTAAGCCCGTAGGGTTTTAATATGAATAGCCGTAGGTGAAACCTACGAGAGAATAAAATTATGTAAAATAACCCTGAAAGGGTTTAATAAATACAAAACAGTCTGTTTAACCCTTTCAGGATTTTTGTCAATTTCTTAACAATTCCGTCGGTTTCACCTACGGCTATTCACATTTAAGTCCTTCGGACTTTGTGGGCTTAACATCAACTAATAATAATCATTCATCCAACAACCCTCAACTCTAAATCAAAAGCACGACTTTCAAAAGGATTTAAAAATATCAGTTCCTTGTCTTCCCTTGCTTTTGCTTGTCCGATTGGATGATTAGTACCTGGTTCTAAGGCAGTTACGTATTCGTTTCTGCCCCAGTGTTGCCAATTCGTTAAAGTTGGTAACTGTTTCTTATTAAAACTCAATTCAACTTTTAAGT
>JAYUIP010000232.1:0-8238 GCA_043765945.1 Arcicella sp. | reverse complement strand
CCTCGGCATGGTTTTTGTTCATTTTCCAACGAATTAACTTGTTCCGCCACAGGTAGTTAATTGTTTTAAAGCAAAGGATTTAACAGAAATTTATGAATGCTATTTTAAAATTTTCTCGTGGCGGATTTACGAGTATATTATGCCTTTTGGGGGTAATATTGCTCGCTTTCTCCTATCAAAAGCTCAAAAAAATTGGTCTCAATGTTGAATATGCTCCCACAGCATCAGTAGGAGAGGAGGTCAGATTTCTTTTCACAGCGGGCGATAATGTCCAAAGAATCAAAATATTTTCGGATAAAGGAAGTCTTGGAACCATAAAAACGATTCAGAATAAAGCGGAATTAAGTTTTGCTTTTGGTTTTCCAAGTACCAAAAAACTGCGATTTGTGGGTATTTCTTCCACGAATGATACAGTCAGTGTGGCTTACGGTGAAATTGCCATTACGGGTAAATCTTTGGGAAGTGTGGTTGTCATTCAAAACGAACCGCAAAGTAGTGCTTCGCTTAACAATGAACCAACCTTTTCTAATAATAATCCGCTACCAACCACTAATCTCAGATTCAATCCAACGCCTTTTGAAGACCCTTTTAGCGGAAAAAACCAGAACGTTTATGGAACGGCAATCGGACATCCAACGCAAGATGAAGCCCGAGCATTTTTAGAAGATATTAAACCAATTGCGATTGAATTAGGACAAAAATATCAAATTCCAGCCAGTGTCGTGATGGCAATGGCAGCGATGGAAAGTGGCTATGGATATAGTAGAAACGCCGTTTTTGCCAATAATTTCTTTGGAATAAAACAATGGTGGGGCAATGAAAATAACGCTTTTCAATTAAAAGGACAACCCGACGAATATGAAGGCAAAGTGGCAATTTTGAAACGTTCAGACGATGGTCAAATTATTTATGACGAAAATCGTCGCCCCGATAATTGGTATAAACGTTTCAATTCCAGACGTGAATGTATTGAGTTTTTAGTCGAGGAAGTTTTCCTGCACAAAACAGGAGCTTGGAAGCGTGATTACTCAGATATTGCCAAATTTTACCGTGGACAATTAGGGGCAGGCGTAGAGAAATATTCAGCCGCTTATACTTTCATATACTCAGTTGGTGAGCGTGGATATACGCACAAGGGCGGTAAGTTTTATGCTGATAGAGTGATGAAAGTGGTGGATAGATATGGGTTGATTGATAATGATTGAGTAATTCGATTTTCGATGTTCGGAATTTGGCATCAGAAAAGCCTCAAATTTGATTATTTAAGGCTTTATTGTTTGAAATTAAATCAAAATATTCATATTAGTTGAAAATGATTCTTTGATAATTACTCAACACAAATGGCATGAGATTTGACTACTTGTAAGTAAATTGCAATGAATCTAATCCATAATATCATAAATACATGAGTAAGAAAAAGAACAATTTTCCCCTTGATGTTCCACGTCAATCAAATTCAACGGTATCTTCAACTATTGAAAATACTATCACTGATGTTTCTGAAAATGGTCTTTTAGGTTATTTTCAGCGGTATGGAATTTATATTTTAATTCCTCTTCTTCTTATTTCCGCTTTGATTTTATACAAAGATTTTTTGTTTGGCAATAATGTCTTTCTCTTCAAAGATATTGGTAGTGATTCCTATAATTTTGACTTTCCAAAGTTCTATCATTCAGCCGATTACTGGGAGAAATTTGGTTCACCAAGTTGGTCATTTGAGCAAGGGTTAGGGCAAAATATGCACCCTTATTGGTTTGAACCATTCACGTTTTTATTGGTTTTGGGAGGGAAAGAAAATGTAGCCAATAATTTAATTTATGTTTTTTTACTTGAATTAATTTTAGCTGGTACTTTCTTCTATTTATTCCTAAAAACTTTAAAAATTCAAGGCTATTTATCAGTTTTAGGAGGATTTTTGTACGCTTTTAGTGGATATATGGTCTTGGGGACTACTTGGCAATTATCCGTTTTTGGTACAGAAGTAGTTTATGCCGCTCTACTTTTATTTGCCTTGGAAAAATTTATTAGTGAAAAAAACTGGTATTTTATTCCCATTCCTATCGCCATGATAGCGATTCACGTACCATTTTATTTGTACCTCTACACAATTCTAATCATCATTTATTACACATTCAGATTCGCAGAATCTCAAAAATGGGATTTCGGAAAATGGTTTTTGGGTTTAGCTGTTATTGGTGTTATTTCTGTTTTAGGTTTAGGAATTGGGGCTTTTATGTTTGGCAGTAATTTGTTTCAAATGCTCGAAAGTCCCCGTGGAAGTGGCGAATTTGCCTATACCAATCAATTACTTTCGCAGCCAGTGCTGGCAATTGCTGATTCCTTGCAACGCAGTACCCATTTTATGCGATTATTTTCAACCAACATGATTGGCAATGCTGAAACATTTAGAGGTTGGAACAATTATATGGAAGCCCCCATGTTTTATTGTGGCTTATTGAGCTTGGTAGCCGCTCCACAAGTTTTTTATTTTGGTAATCGAAAATCAAAAATCATCAACGGAATATTGCTTGGCTTGTGTTTTTTAGTGATGCTTTTGCCTTATTTCAGATACACTTTTTGGCTTTTCACAGGTGATTATTACCGAACATTAGGGCTATTTACGTTGCTTGCCTTACTTTTTTTAAATATCAGAGGTATTCAGCAAATTATCGAACAGAGAAAAATCGGCTTAATTACGCTTGCCATAACGGTTGTAATTTTATTTGTACTTCTTTTTGGGTTCGCCCCTGCTGAAAGCATCAATAAGTCTCTCCAAAAAACGGCTGTATTTTTGATTATTCTTTACGCTGGAATTTTGTTTTTAATTTCAAAAAGAGCTTTGCAAGGTGTCGGAATTGTAGCATTATTGTTGGTTTGTGTAGGTGAAATGCTTTTCTTTTCAAACAATATAACCGTTAATAAGAGAAGTATAGCTACAAAACAAGAAATGAATGAAGCGGGTGTTGGTTTCAAAGATGGAACGATTGAGGTGTTAGCTAATTTGAGAAAATCTGACAATTCACTTTTCTTTCGCATAGAAAAAGAATACACTTCTGGCACAACAATTCACACAAGTTTGAATGATTCCAAAGCCCAAGGATATTATAGTTCTCGTAGTTACCAATCATTTAATCAGCTCAATTATGTTCGCTTTTTGAAGAGTGTAAATCTGCTGAATCCCAAAGATGAATATGCTTCGAGGTGGATTATGGGCTTGGTGAATTCCCCGCTTCTACAACGATTATGTGCGGTAAAATACTTTCTCACCAAAAATCCAAATGGCTTTGCCAACTACAAAAATATCATGGATTCCGTAATGGTAAATGGTGATATCAAGGTAATGAAACTGAAAAATACTTTACCTTTGGGCGTTACATTTGATAGTTACATCACAGAAGAAAATATTGAAAAACTTGATTCTATGAACCGACAAGCCATTTTGTTGCAAACTGTGGCGGTAAATAAGAACTTTCAATCGAAACTAAAAGGACTGAAAGAAATAGAATCGGCAACCTTGCCTCCCATAGGTGTTACGCTCGATGATTTGAAGAATTGGACGGATAAACTAAAGGAAGATACGTTGCAAATTAAAGCATTTTCGCCCAATAATATCAAAGGAGAGATTAACTTAAAAACGTTAAAAGTCCTTTTCTTAGCAATTCCATACGATAAAGGTTGGTCTGCAACCGTTGATGGAAAAGAAACAATTATTGAAAAAGTTGATGCAGGTTTGATGGGAGTTTTGTTGGAAAAAGGAAACCATAAAGTAGAACTTAGATTTGAACCTCCATACGTTCGAGAAGGAACGTATATCTCCATCTTTTCTTTATTATTGTGGGGAATTTGTATTTTCTATTTCACCGCTCGAAAGAAAAAAACGGTTGAACTTTAACATAATCATAATGACTATAAACAGCAAAGTGATAGATTTTACCGCATTTTCTAACAATTTAGTCGAAAAAGAAGGTGGAATTTGGTACGCTAAAACGCAAAACGAAATCTCATATCCCGAAGAAGGAAATAGCCTTTGTCTTCAATTAGAAGATGATAGTTACTGGTTTCAGCACCGAAATAATTGCATCATTAATTTAGTAAAACATTACAGCCCAAATGCTACGTTTTTTGACATCGGTGGAGGTAATGGTTTTGTAGCAAAAGGCTTGGAAAATGCGGGAATTTCTACGGTTTTAGTTGAACCTGGACAAAGTGGAGCAATAAACGCCAAAGCACGTGGGATTGCAAATATCGTTTGTGCAACTACTGAAACAAGTGGATTTGAGAAAAACTCAATCGATGCTATTGGACTCTTTGACGTAGTCGAACATATTAATGATGATGAGGCTTTTTTAACTCAAAATTTTAATTTTTTGCGTAAAGACGGGCTGATTTACATTACCGTTCCTGCTCATAAGTTTTTGTGGAGCAATGAAGATGATTTTGCGGGACATTTCAGACGGCATACAATTTCGTCCATGAAAAATCTTTTGAAGAAAACGGGTTTCGAGGTTGAATTTGCCTCTTATTTATTTTCTATTTTGCCTTTACCAATCTTTGCGTTTAGAAGTATTCCATCAAAATTAGGCTTTAATAAAAAAGAAAATGACGTAGAAAAACACAAAAAAGCTCATTCCAAGAATGCGTCAAGTGGCGTTCTTCAAAAAGTTTGGGATTGGGAGTTTTCAAAAATAAAACAGCAAAAACCTGTTGGCTTTGGAAGTAGTGTTTTAATTATTGGGAGGAAATAGGGTTTTATTTCTCATAAAACGCTCTTATTTTTTCTATAATAAAATCTTGTTCTTTTTCCGTTAATTCATAAAAAAGAGGTAATCTAACCAAGGTTTCCGTAAAATTATCAGCATTAAGTAACGCCCGTCCATCATGTTTTTCTACGTAAAATGGACTTGAATGTAGGGAAATGTAATGAAAAACTGCATTAATATCTGCTGCCTTCAAAAAAGCAATCAATCTGTCTCTCTCTTCGGTGTCAGCACATTCCAAATGAAATAAATGGGCATTATTGGTGGCATAATCTGGAATGTTTGGCAATCGGATAAATCCTTTTTCTGCCAAAGGTCTAAGATTCTGCCAATATTTTTGCCAAATGGCGGTTCGTTTTTGTTGAATATTTTCTAAATTTTCGAGTTGAGCAAACAAATATGCCGCAATAATTTCTGACGGTAAGAATGATGAACCAATGTCCACCCAATTATATTTATCAACCTCACCACGCCAAAAAGCCGAGCGATTTGTCCCTTTTTCCCAAATTATTTCTGCCCGTTTCACAAATTGCTCATCGTTAATAACCAACATACCGCCTTCGCCAGAAATAATATTTTTTGTTTCATGAAACGAAAAAGCCGCCAAATGCCCAATGCTTCCCAACGCACGACCCTTGTAAAATGAATCAACAGCTTGGGCGGCGTCTTCTACCACAAAAAGATTACGTTGCGTTGCCAAAGCCATGATTTTATCCATATCGCAAGCAATTCCACCATAATGAACCACAATGATTGCTTTGGTTTTTGGGGTAATTAAACTTTCGATGGTATCAGCATCAACGTTGGGATTGTCTGCGTAACTATCTGCAAATACTACTTTTGCTCCCCTCAAAATGAAAGCATTTACCGTTGAAACAAACGTATATGACGGTGCGATTACTTCATCACCAGCTTTTATATCCAATAAGATGGCTGCCATTTCTAACGCATCCGTACAAGAAGTGGTCAGCAAGCATTTGTGAAAACCATATTTCTGTTCAAAAAAAGCGTGACATTTTTTAGTAAAGATTCCATTACCCGAAATCTTACCAGAATAAACAGCCTGATAAAGATAATGGGCTTCTTTACCCGTGAGATAAGGTTTATTGAATGGAATAAATGACATAATTTTTGAGAAATTTATTTTTTGCAAATAATGTGGTAAGTATCAAAGGCTTTTTTGAGCTGAAAATTTTCTTTTATCCACGCTTTTTGTACACTGTAATTTTGGATTTGAGTCGAAACCCACATGGTTTTATAGCCCAAATCTTTGAAATAACTTTGCGTAAATCTTATAATATCTGTGTAAATTCCTTTTCCAGAGGCTTCTGGCATGACACCATAAAGAATACCTTCACATTCATTTTTTTCTTGATTAAATGAACAAGTTGCAAAGCCAATAATTTCATTCTTATTTTTTACTAACCAAGAAATGCGATTAGGATTTGCCTTTGTTATGTAAGATTTTGCCCATTCTATGTATCCTGCCGAGGTCTTTACTTTATTAAGCATTGGATTTGAGGCATAATGACTGGTGTAATCTTTGAATATTTTGGGGACAATTTCATTCAAAATTTCGTTATTCTCCTCTGAAATAATTTCAAAATTCAACTCATTTCTCAACGGTGTGATTTCGTTATTTAGAGTGCAAAAATAATAAACCAAAGTATCTGCATGAATAATTTGAAGCCCAAGTTGATGTAATTCCGAATGTTGATTTTTAGTAGCAGAAGGTAATCTCAAAATGATTAAATCAATGGAATCAGCTTTGATTTGGTCTTTAAGATTTTCAATGTCAACTGCATCCAATGTTGCTCTAAAAACATTAATGTCGAACCTTTGACTATCCACATCTGAGTACAATACTTGATTCATGTTAGTTATTGATTTGTTGTTGAATAATGTATTTTGGACGATCTTTTACTCCCTCATAAATTTTTCCGATATATAAGCCAACTGCCCCAATCATGGTAATAATGATGCCTCCCAAAAGCCAAATAGATAAGAAAATACTGGAATATCCAGGCTGAGTTACAAATCCTTTGATGTAGCCAAAAAGGATAAATAAGGCTAATACGATAGCGAGAGAGGCAATTGAAAGTCCAAATTTCATCATAATCCATAAAGGTTTATCCGAATTTGCCAGAACAATATTTACCGCTAATTCAAATAAACGCCTAAAATTATAAGAAGATTTGCCTTCTTCTCTTTCTGAATGCGAGACTTCGAGCGTGGTTTTTTTGAAGCCAATCCAGTTAATCATAATTGGAAATACAAAAATTGGCTCTTGCATCGCACAAACAGAATCAACAACATCTCGATTAAAAATACCAAAATTGGCAACAGTACCATCAAATTTTATATCGGTAAAATAGCGTAAAACGGAGAAATAGACCCTGGAAGTAAACTTTTTATTAAATGAATCTTGCCTATTTTTTCTACTTGCTTGAACTGCATCGTAACCTTCAAGACCTTTGGCATAAAGATTGGGGATTTCCGAAGGCCTATCCTGTAAATCACAGTCCATCACCACTACCCATTCTCCGCTTGAAGCCTTTAAACCAGCTGCAATAGCTGGATGTTGCCCAAAATTTCTACTCAATTTTATGCCCTTAACTTTCTTATCAGTTCTACAAATTGCCTCAATTTTCCTCCAAGAATTATCTGGACTGCCATCTTCTACCAAAATGATTTCATAATCGTCAGTAATCGTTTTTACTGAAAAATGAATTTCGCTTACTAATTTTTCAACAATTTCAGAAGCACGATACACGGGTGATATAATTGATAAATACATACTTAATTATACTTGGACGCTTTAAAGTTGATAAAGATATTGAATTGTTTTTGCTTTGAAATCTTACAAAATTATTATGGTCAGAAACACCGAAAATATGATGGATTGGCTGGTATTGTTGGAAGTTATTGGCGGAGGGAGCTAAAATTTATTTCTAAAGCTCTTACTATGAAGAACTTGCAGAAGTTTATTATGTATGTTTTTAGCCATTTGGGTAAAGGAATGTTATGCTTCACTCACCTAATATAGCCAAAATTTATGCCAAATTATTATTGAGATGTTGTTAAGTTTCCTCCAACCTTGAAATCTAAATTTCCATTGGGTATTAACGATTCAGAAGAGTTAGTTGTTGATAGGTTTACAATGTGTCCATTTTGAACAATGGTTTGGTTTAAGATTGTTGGTAAACGCCCACAATCCCAAGTAGTTCCTTCTTCCCATTTGCCTGATTGTATGCTTTTTACAACTCTTCCAGTTTCTCCTTCTTGATATAATGCTTTCATTTCTGCATCGGATAGAAGACGTTTATAGAATCGAATATCATCTAAATCTCCAATCAAAGGATACCAGCCTGACCATGTATCGCCATACATTCCAAAATGAAGTGGCTGGGCATTGGTTACTGACAAATCTAAGTTAATAGTTGCAGTTTTTATCTTGTTCCCGTCCAAATAAACTTGTAAT
>JAYUIP010000231.1:0-2945 GCA_043765945.1 Arcicella sp. | reverse complement strand
AATAATTCCCTTTCACAGCTGTACGAATTTGAAAATTGGGAAGATGATAATCAAAACGATTATTACCGACATAAATAATTAAACTATCTAAATTTTTTATGATTGAACACCACAAAACACTTCTATCACGACTTTTAACAAATACTGGGTGGAAACCATTATTGGAACTATATCCCCCATTGTTATTCATTCCTTCCCAATTGTTGATTTTTATAAAACTACTGAAAGAGAATGTGTCATTAAAAGTGAGCGAAGCATTGGAAGGAATATATCCATCCTATTTCGGTTAAAATAGCCTTGAAAGCGATAAGCAGTATTACTTTCACAGAAACGATTACTGGTAAGAACAGCGTTATTTGTGATAGGATTATTATTGTAGCCACTTTGGTCGTTGGGATTTCCGTTGAAAGTGTAGTGGGCTACTGAACCATTTGTTAGATTGATTTGTCCAGAAGAACTAAACAAGGATGAAACAAACAAAAATAATGCAAATATAAATTTTCTCATAGAATCTATTAATCTTAATACTGGTTAAAAAAGGCAATATACTATCAAAACTTCAAATACCTCTGCCCTCCAAGTCCTCTCATCTGTCGAACAATAAAATTCGTCCGTCGCTGCACATAATTGGAAGGGTTTGAAATTGAAAAACGGTTTGGACTTGGCAAAACTGCCGCAATTCGAGCGGCTTCGGTGCGGGATAAACTATTCGCTTCGTGTCCATAGAATCGGAGGGAGGCAGCTTCCACCCCAAAGGTCATTTTACCCGTTTCTGCAACATTGAGATAAACTTCCAAAATGCGTTCTTTACCCCAAATTAATTCTATCATAAACGTGAAATATACTTCCAGAACCTTCCTGACGTAGCTTCTGCCTTGCCAAAGGAATACATTTTTTGCCACTTGTTGTGAAATCGTACTTGCCCCTTTGATGCGTTTTCCTTTCAAATTATGACGAAAAGCTCCGTACATCGCATCAAAATCAAAGCCATTATGGTCGGGGAAAAGTTGATCTTCTGCGGCTACAACTGCCAAAGCGGCTTCTTTTGAGATATTATCGTAAGATTCCCAATCTGAATGAATTTCAGAATCTTTCCCGTTAAAAAGTGCCGTGAATTTGCGGTCAATCATCGTGGGCGTAACCCACACTGGAACAAATTTTAGTAGAATAATCGTAATGACAGAAACGCCAAATCCGTAGATAATAAATTTTATAAAATTGATGAGGATGATTTGGACAATGGGATAACGTTCACCAAAAGCCTCAAAGCGTTGCCAACGACCCAATTTTGGTTTTGAGTTTTGCGGTTTTTCTTCGGAAGGAGGAGGAGTTCTGAACGTATTTTTTGCCATCTTTTCTCAAAGTGATTGGTTATTAGTGATTAGAAAAATAACCTTGTTCAACTTTGTACAGCAAAATTACAATTCTTTTGTTTTAGATGTAGAATTAAGAAATGCTTTTTTTACTTAAATATCCTATTTAATTCTATGTTTCCTATGTGGTTGCAATCAAATAAACAAATCACTCGCAATTCTGTCGGCAAATAACTTTCCTTTATACGTCAATAAAAGCGTATCGTTTTCAACCATTAAAAATCCTCCCCGAATCTGTTTTTCTAATTCAAATTGATTTTCTTCCTGGAAAGTATTATTTGATAAAGTATTGATTTTTAGGATATTACAACCCCATTTCGTCCTCAAACCTGTCAAAAGATATTCATTCACTTGGTCCATTATGGTCAAGGTTTCCACTTCGGCAGGAACAATATTTTGCTGCAATTCCTTCACATATTTTGTGTTATTTGGAACATTATATTGCCGACTTGTCAGGTTAAAACTATGTGCCGAAGGACCAACGCCTAAATATGCTGACTGTTTCCAGTAACCAGTATTGTGCTTTGAATAATTTTCACCTCTTGCAAAACTGCAAATCTCGTATTGCTCAAAATTATGTTGGGTTAAATGATTCGCTAACATATCGAACTGCGTAGCGGCAAAATCATCATCAATTACTTGTATTTTTCCTTGTTTTGCCCATTTAGCAAAAACCGTTTTTGGTTCAATTGTAAGACAATATGCAGAGATATGGTTAGTGTTTAATGCTGTGGATTTCTGCAAATCTAACTCAAAAATTGCATGACTTTCAGAAGGAATGGCATAAATTAAGTCAATCGTAATATTCTGAATGCCAATATCTTGCGATAATTTAACGCACGATTCAGCCTCTTGACCATTATGAATTCTGTTGAGACTTTTTAGATGCGGTTCATGGAAAGATTGAATGCCGATACTTAAACGATTGATATGGTACTTTTTGAATAATTGGATTTTCTCTTTCGTTAAATCATCAGGGTTGGCTTCTAAGGTAATTTCAGCATTTGATTTGATATTGAAATATTTAGAAATAGTCTCAAAAATTTGGATAAAATCAGCCTCTTCTAATAACGAAGGCGTACCTCCACCAAAGTAAATCGTCTCTAAATTTTTATCTTTCAAGTAATCTTTTTGCAAGTAAATCTCATGGCAAATTGCTTGCACAATTTCAGTTTTAGCGTTTAGAGAAGTGCTAAAATGAAAGTCGCAATAATGACAAGCCTGACGGCAGAAAGGTATATGTAAATATAAGTGCAAAGCCCCTAACCCCCAGAAGGGGAATTTTATGTGCGTTGATTTTGTGCCCCAATTCCCCCTCTGGGGGTTAGGGGGCTACTATTCTGGCAAAAATGTCAAATAACTCAAATCATCTTCCCTAAACATCTCATTAGCAAGGTCTTGCAATTGAATTGCTGTAACCGATTTAATTTGCGTAAATAAATCTTCCAAGCCGTCAATCTTGTTCATATCTAACAAACTTTTTGCCATCATCAACATAAAACTCATGTTGCCTTCTTCCGACATAGCCATTTGTCCCATCAATTGGTCTTTCGTATTTTGGAGTTGTGTTTT
>JAYUIP010000230.1:0-8273 GCA_043765945.1 Arcicella sp. | reverse complement strand
TAATCAGTACATTAGAATGCCTGTTTCAAGCAAAAAAAGAACTTTTTACAGGACTTTATATTGAAGATAAATGGGATTGGTCAGTCAAATATCCAATTATTAGAATTTCTTTTAATAATATTAGTCATGTGGAAATTGGTCTTAATGAAGGTATTAGTAGAGAACTTGATAAGATTGCTAATTCTTACCAACTACTATTAACATCGGATTCTAATAGTGGTAAACTTAGAGAACTTATCCTCAAACTCCAACCGTTCGGTAAAGTCGTTGTTTTGTTTGATGAATATGATAAACCTATTTTGGATTATCTTGGAAAAAATGATGAAATTGCTATTCAAAATAGAGATTCAATAAAAGCTTTTTATGCTATTTTAAAGGATTTAGATAACTGTTTGCAATTTCTTTTCATTACGGGCGTGACCAAATTTAGCAAAGTCAGTATTTTTTCAGAGTTAAATAATCTTACGGATTTAACATTGCATCCGAAATATGGTGGGATTTGTGGTATAACACAAACTGAATTGGAAGATAATTTTGAAGAAGAATTAAAAATTCATAGTGCCAACGATATTAAAAATTGGTATAACGGATATACCTGGGATAGAAAAACCTATGTTTATAATCCATTTTCGCTTATTGGTTTTTTTGAATCAGGCGAATTTAAGAATTTCTGGTTTGAGTCAGGTTCACCTACTTTTTTAATCAATTTAATGCTCAAAAATGGAATATATGATGTTGAAGATGTTGAAATTGATGGAATAATTATTAATGAATTTAATATCATAAACCTCAATCCATTTTCTGTTTTATTTCAAGCGGGTTATTTGACCATTAAAGACTACGATGCCTTGGGAGATGTTTATCATTTAGTCTCTCCGAATAGAGAAGTTCGTCAATCTTTACAAATATTTTTAATTAATGGTTATCGAAATAATGCAGAAATAGGAACAGTCCCTATTGTTAAAAGACTCCATAATACCCTAAAAAACAATCAATTAGATAATCTAACCGATATTTTCAACGATATCTTTGCGGGATTACCTTATGATTTATGGGAAGCTCAACGAGAGAAATCTTATCAAGCCATTATCCATTTATTTTTTACATTGATGGGTATTTACGTACAAAGCGAAGTTCACACAACCCGTGGACGGTTAGATTCAGTCATTGAATTTGAAGATAAAGCATTCCTTTTTGAGTTTAAATTAGACAAATCTGCCGAAGAAGCAATTACTCAAATAGAAGAAAAAGGCTATGCCGACCGTTTTAAATTAACGGGTAAGAAATGTATAATAATTGGAATAAATTTCATCCAAGAAAAACGAATTGTGGATGGTATTTTGTGGAAAGAAGTTTAAAATCTGAAATACTGAAAACACCGTATATAATTCAATTTAGCTCTAAATTTAAACAAATATTATCAAGTAGAATTATTAATAAAACCTATAGAATCTGAATGAAAATTTACAACACACTCATCTTTCTCCTACTTCTTTGCACTTCCGTTAAGGCACAAAAATACTTTGCGACAACCTTCGATAAACTTCCTCAAAGTTATCAACTATACCCCAGAAATGAACAGAATGAGGCTTTTATACCTATTTCTGGAAAAATTGAAGAGACTGGGTGGGATTATTTCTCGGTACAAATTTTCCGAAATAAGCAGTTAATTGGTTATCAAAAAGCTCCTATTACTTACACAAATTCAGTCGGTAAATTTTCTTTTTCTTCCATCAAAATCAAGGCTGAGAAGGCAGAGTATGACTTTAAAATTTATGCGGTAAGAACTAAAGATTCCTTAAATCTGATTAATCGTGAAAACGTTGTTTCGGGTGATGTTTATATCATGTCGGGACAATCAAATGCCACGGTATTTTTTAACGATACTCGAAAAAATGAATTCTGCCGAACCTTTGGGAAAATTGCTGGCAATTGGGGAATTGAGAATGCTAATCCTGCCGATACACTTTGGGCATTATCCAACCAAGATGCTTACAATCAAGGCGTTGGCACAATGGGTTTTGAATTCCAACAGATTATTTTAGAAAAATATGGCATTCCGACTTGCTTAATTAATGGAGGATTTAATTGGTCTTCCATGAAACAACACGCTACTCGAACTGCTAATAATCCCGCTGATTTGACGAACGGTTACGGCAGAATGTTGTACAGAATTCAAAAAGCGGGTGTTGCAAATTTCGTTAAGGCAATGGTTTATAGACAAGGCGAAACGGAGGCGTATGGCGAAGGAAGCGATTGGGAAAGTAATTTTGAAATCTATTATAAAAACTTGAAAACAGATTTGCCATCTATTAAAAAAATCTATCTTTTTCAAATTGATGTTATTGATTTCGCTCGTCCAGATGCTCCACAAGTGCGGGACATTCAACGGAAACAAGCTGATAAATATACTGACATTCAAGTAGTTGCATCTTTGGGGACACCTGGTTTTGATGGGCTACACTATACCCCCGAAGGATATATCCAAAACGCCCAAGAGTTTACGAGATTGGTTGGTAGAGATTTTTATAATTCCACTGATACAGATAACATTAACGCACCGAATATCCGAAAAGCGTTTTTCTCAAATAAAGAAAAAACTGAAATTACCCTACAATTTGATAATGATCAAGAATTAAATTGGACTGACCAAGTGAGGAATTTATTGATGAAAAATCAGTATTATTTGAATGGAATTAATGGCGTTGTTTCTTCGGGATTAGCCACTGGAAACCAAATTATTCTGAAATTAAATTCTCCAACAACCGCCAATTTAATTTCATATTTACCGCCGTCAATTAATTCAAAAAGTCCTGATTTTCCATATACTGGACCATATATCAAAAATAAAAGGGGTTTGCGGGCTTTGTCTTTTTACGAAGTTAAGATTGAACCTTTCATTCCAATTCCAACGGTTAGTTTTTCAAAAGTTCCGCAGAATCTTCAAGTTTTTCCTCGAAATAATACAAATGAAGCCGTTGTTTCAATTGCTGGAAGGATTGAAACGGTTGATTATAACACGTTATCGCTGTTAATATTTCGGAATAATTCTGTCATAAAATATTACAAGAACGCCCTAAATTTCACTGGAAATATTGCCAATTTTTCATTTTCACAAACTATAAAAGCTGAATTAGCGAACTACAATTTTAAACTTTATGCCATCAAAGGTGCTGATTCTGTTTTAGTTATGTCCCGTGAGAATATTGTTGCGGGTGATGCTTATCTCATTAACGGACAATCAAATGCAGCCTCGTGGGGCGTTTCAAATAACTTTCCTAATTCCACCTATCGAAATGATTTTTGTAGAACTTTTGGACAAACAAAAGGTGGAAATTCTTTCATCATGGAGTCCGATACCACCTGGGCATTATCCAACAATGGCAAGCCTTACGTTGGCGTTTGGGGAATTGAATTACAACGACAAATCGTTGAAAAATATGGAATTCCAGTCTGTTTTATTAATGAAGCCGTCAGCGGTTCTGCCATTACTGAACATACCATAAGAAATGCTTCCAATCCGAGTAATGTTTCAAATGTTTACGGAAGACTTTTGTATAGAGCAAAAAAATCAGGGCATTTTGACAATTTGAAAGGCTTTTTCTTTTGGCAAGGGGAAGCCGAAGCCATTGATAAACCCAATGTTTGGAAACCTGAATTTGAAAGATTATATAACTTTTGGAAAACAGATTTTCCAAAAGTTGGTAAGTTTTATATTTTTCAGATAAATATTACTCCTTTTCCTTTCGTAGAAGCCGCAGATTTACGTGATTATCAACGCCAAATCAAGAAAATTTTTCCAAAAACTGAGGTTATTTCCACCATTGGGAATAGTGGTTACGATGGTGGACATTATACCGTTGAAGGTTACAAAAAAATAGCTTCTGATGTTTTCAAATTGGTTTCCCGTGATTTTTATGGCTCGACTGATACTTTGCAAATTACGTCTCCAAACGTTCAAAAAGTGTATTATTCGACCGTTGCCAAGGATGAAATAACGATACTTTTTGATAATTCTCAAAAGATGGTTTGGACTCCTGATTCAACCAACAAACAGGATGATGGAACGCCTCGGAAGTATTTTATGAAAGATTACATTTACTTGAATAATGCTGCGGATAAAATTATTTCGGGACGTGCGGAAAACAATAAAATTATTCTGAAAACTTCTGGATATACTGGTAATCAAACACTTACCTATCTCCCACCCTATTATCCATTAAATTATCCAACCGATTTGAGGGGAATTTTTGGCGGTCCATTCTTGAAGAATCAGCGAGGGTTGACTGCTTTTGCATTTAATAAACAAACGATTGGTGACCCGCTATATATTCCCATATTAGCCGCAAAAGTTCAAACGGCAACCTCTGTTTCATTAACTTGGAAAGACGTTCCAAATGCAACATCTTATCAATTAGAAATCAAGGATTTGCAAGCGGATAAATATAATTTGGTAAAAACTTTTCCAAAAGGAACGCTTACATTTTTGTCTGATAATTTATTAGGAAATACCAATTATACTTTCAGAATTAGAGCCATTTCCGATAATATAGAATCTGAATATTCAAGCGTACAAATTCAAACACCGAAAGCCTTAGACTTGCCAGTTTTAACGGCAACTGCCATAGGAATTGAGTCAATAAAATTATCTTGGAAAGCGGTTAATGAAGCAATTAATTATGTAATTGAAAGGAAAAATTTAACAACTAATTCATTTGAACAAATTGCCAAAGTTGAGACAAATATTTTTGAATTTTCTGATAAGTCTTTGGTAAACAGCACTTTATATTCGTACAGAATCAAAGCGATTGGAACATTTACTGAATCTCCATTTGCAAATGTGGATGTAAAAACGCTTGTTCCGTTGCAAAGTCCCGAACCAATATTGACGATTTTGTATTACAATTCTATTCGGGTAAATTGGAAGGCAGTTCCAAATGCAACTTCATTCATTTTAGAAAGGAAAACACCTTCACAAGACTTTAAAACTGTTTCCACTTTTGAACTAACAGTCTTGTCTTTTACCGATAAAGATTTAATCCCGAATAGCATTTATACTTACAGAATTAAAGCAATTGGAGGTTTAACAGAATCGCTTTTTGTCACGGTTGAAGCCAAAACCCCAAGTTTATTGACAACCCCAGAATTAACTATTTCTTCAACTTCGTATAATACTTTAAAAGTTTCGTGGAAACCGATTCAGAACGCAACGCAATATATTTTGGAAAAAAAGAACTTCGAAAATGAAGATTATAGGGAATTGGTAAAATTCGATGCTACAAAAACTGAATATACTGATGTTTCTTTGAAAGAAAAAACAGCATATTTCTACCGTTTGAAGGCTTTTGGGGATAAAACAGAATCTGAATTTGCTAATTCAAAAGGCACAACAGCAACAATTTTAGAGAACGAACGGGAGATTCTTGGGATATTTGAACTCTTCCCAAACCCTTCAAATACGCAAGTAACTTTGAAATTTTCAAAACCAATGACTGGAAAAATTAGCCTTGTAGATTTAAGGGGAGTAGAAATTTTAAGGGAAGATATTTTTAGAAATGATGAATTAGTAATTCAGTTAAGGAATTATCACTCAGGAAGTTATATTTTAATTTTCAAAAGTGAAGATGGAATATTTAGTAAAAAACTAATAATTAATTGATAATCTTTAAACTCATGCTATGACTTGGAGTCATGGCATGAGTAAATTTATTTACAAAAATCAGTAGTTCACCTCCATCAAAAATAAACCCTCCGCAGGCACTGACCATCCAGCTTTTTTACGGTCTTTTGAGAGAATAATTTGCTCAAAATCAGACACCGAGATTTTCCCCGTTCCGACTTCTAAAAGCGTTCCCACAATTGCCCTCACCATGCCACGAAGAAAACGATTTGCTTTAATATGAAAAACTAATGAATCGTTTTTTTCCTCCTTCCATCGTGCTTCTAAAATTGTACAATTAAAAGTCAAAACCTCCGTCTTTATTTTGCTGAAACATTGATAATCAATGTGTTTGAATAAAATTTGGGATGCATCATTCATTGATTCCATATCTAAATTTCCATTAAATTCATACGATAGACCTGTTTGAAATGGGTTTTTTTTTCTGGAAATTCGGTATTCATATCTTCGAGATATTGCCTCAAATCTTGAATGATAATCATCGGCAACTTTAAATATTTTCTTAACTGAAATATCAAATGGAAGTAGCTTATTAATTCTATAAACCAAGTTCTCGCAATCTATAATTTCGTGTTCTATCTCAAAATGTGCAACCTGTTGCACGGCATGGACTCCCGTATCGGTTCGACTGCTACCTGTTATATCAATTTTATGTTTCAAGAGCGTAGTTAAAGCCTTTTCAATCACTTCTTGAACAGTCAGAGCATTGATTTGAATTTGCCATCCGCTGTAATTTGTTCCTCTGTAAGCACACTCAATGAAGTATCGCATATACGTTTAATAAATTATGAGCCATTTTTACATACAAAAAACGGTCATTCACAATAAAAAATGAGCAATTGTTAAGATAATTGTTATTTTTGTGAATGATAATTTTTCTTAACAGAATTTTTATCAAATAATAGCAAGAAGCAATACAGCAAAAAAGCCAGATAACTTTCTGGCTTTTTTCTTATCTCATATTATGATAAACATTCTGAACATCATCATCTTCTTCCAAACGTTCCAATAATTTATCAACATCAGCCATTTGTGCTTCTGTTACTTCTTTGGTATCATTCGGAATACGCTCAAAATCAGCCCCTTGTAATTCAAAACCTTTCTCTTCTAATACTTTTTGTAGAGAACCATAAGCCGTGAATTCTCCATAAATATTGATTTGATTAGATTCTAAATCCAAGAAAACTTCATCAGCCCCAAAATCAATTAATTCAAACTCTAATTCTTCTGTATCAATTTCCGCTGTTTTAGCAATTTTGAAAACACATTTACGGTCAAAGATAAAGTCCAACATTCCAGTAGTGCCGATTGTGCCTCCACATTTGGTGAAATGATTTCGGATATTGGCGATACTTCGATTGGTATTATCGGTTGTACATTCCACCAAAATCGCAATACCATGAGCCGCATATCCCTCGTAAATAATCTCTTTATAATCCTCCTGATCTTTTGAAGAAGCCTTTTTAATGGCTCTTTCAACGTTATCTTTCGGCATATTTACTGCCTTTGCATTCTGAATGATTGCCCTCAAACGTGAATTTGAACCAGGGTCTGGACCGCCCGATTTTACGGCAATCACGATGTCTTTACCTATTTTGGTAAACGTTTTTGCCATCTGTCCCCATCGCTTAAATTTTCTGGCTTTTCTAAATTCAAATGCTCTTCCCATTGGTTGATTATTAGTTAATGGTTATTGGTAAATAGTGCCTAACAAGCTAATTACGGTTCGCCGTCCGACCAATAACTTAAATTATTTTAGTTTGAAATTATTTATTTTCGTTAGTGCAATTGATTGCAATTTTACAAAGTTAGAAATTTATCCTTTTTTTCGCAAAAGTAAAACAAAAAGCCCATCAAAAAATGGGCTTTGACAAATCTATATTTTATGAATATCCTAAGAAATGGAAATAGTTTTAGAGACTTCAAATACTAATCCCCAATAACTAACCCTACCATCCATCATCAGATTTAGGCTTGACATTCGCCGTTGAAGTTTTCTTAGGTGCTTTGGTTGGAGCAGCCGCAGTAGCCATTGGCGAAGAACTTGCTCCCATACCCTTCACTTGGGCATCCAATTCAGCACGACTGAAAACTCTACTTACGATTTTCCACTCATTTCCAAACTTCAACATACTCAACAAATCAATGTATTTAAAATCTCCAAAAAGAAGTTCAACCGTTGCTAAGGCAGATACGCCTACGTAAGAATATGAGACCATTTTTGTCGAACCACCTTTGGTTGAAATACCTCCTGCGGGCATTGAAGCAACAAATTTGGCTACTGGAATATCTTGAATTCCACCTGCTGCACTTACTGTCCTTAATATTGCCGTTGGATGAAAAGCTTGATTCAACTTGGCAGTTTCGCCTTTTGAAACACCATCAAGATAGTTATTGATACACATTTTAACGGCTTCATCTTCCGACTGTGCTTTGACAGACACGATATTTACCGAAATAAAAAACAAAAAGAGGATAATTTTGGATGTCTTCATGATTGGATTGCGTTTAGGTTTCACACCTAAAATTAGTATTATTTTGTGATTAAACGAAGTTTTTAGATTTTTTATTGTTTTGTGATATTGAGTTGTCT
>JAYUIP010000229.1:0-2956 GCA_043765945.1 Arcicella sp. | reverse complement strand
TTACCCGATACTAACACAGGTTTCTGAGCTTCCTTACAAAGGGCAACCACTGGTTTGTTAGTCGTCAATAAACTGTCTTTTCCACAACTCGAAACGATAAAATAAGCGGGTACGGACGGTTCAGATTTACAAGTATTTACCTCACAAATTGCCGTGAATTGGTACGCTGTTTTGGTTGGTTTAACCAAAATCGTTTGCCCAATTTGTCCATCCGACCACGTAACTTTTCCATCCTCGCAACCGTATGCTTTCAAGACTTCCGACTCACCTAAACATAGGCGTTCTCGTCCGCAAGTAACGATTGGTTTTTCGATCCCAGCCTTCACCGTAATCTCATTCGAGCGTGGACTTCTGCATTCACTTTCTCTGCAAATGGCTGTGTATGAAGTGGTTGACATAATTTTATCCGTCATCGTTACGCCCATTTTTCCGTTCGACCATATCACCATTCCCTTACAGCCCGACGACACAAACGTTATGGAATCGCCTCCACAAATTTGCGTTTTAGGGGCAGTAATCACTGGAGCGGTTGGCAAAGTTACCGTCAACTTGACTTCTTTCGAGACGTTGCTCACGCAGGTACTCGACATTACGCAAGTGGCAGTATAAACCACATTCCCCGTTGGACTCACCGTGATAGAATTGCCCTTCTGTCCGTCCGACCAATTAACTTCGCCCGAACATCCCAAGGCGGTCAAAATGGCTAAATCTGAACAAACAAGCTCGGTTTTCGAGGCGATAATATTTGGTGCGATTTTGTCGCACGGCAATTTCGCCCGCACTACGCAACTGGCTTCATCGTCTTCCAAACCATCAAATTTACCATTGCCTGGGGTCGAATCTGGGTCTGGTTGGTCAGATTTCGAGACTTGGGCTTTGTTTACTAAACTGCCCGCCTTCGTTACCAATACCTTATACCCAAACACCGCAATTCCCCCTTTTTCGATGCTCGCTGCCTTAAAAGTGATGAGATTTCCGACCAAAATTCCATTGTTCGATTCCACCAATTGCAAACCATCGGGCAGTAAATCCGACACCTCAACGTTGGTCGCTTCCGATGGTCCAACGTTGTTCACCTGCACCATGTACAGAAGCGTATCGCCGACGGTTACTTCCGTGTGATTCACAATTTTGTTCAAACTCAAATCTGCTTGCTGACCAATTAAAGTCACCACTCCAACATCATCCTGACCATCTTCCGTACCTGTATTCGTCTGCGAATCAGCATCATACTGACGATTATCATATATTTCGGCTTTGTTCGTAATCAATCCTCCTTTCAATACTTTGGCTTTGAAAGTCAAATCCACGTAGGTATTTGGTTGAATTACTGGAATAACTCGACTGATAATTCCTTCGTTTGTGTTGAAGAAATCAATCTTTTCAGTCAATGCTAATTCCACAGGTAAATAATCTTTTACGATGGTATTTTTCGCTAATTCTGGTCCTGCGTTGCGTACTCTAAGTGTAAACGTTACTTCTCCGCCTACATTTGGCTTATCATTCGAGACAAATTTCTCCAAACTCAAATCTGCCCCACGACCATTCACCGTTACAGAATCCGTATCATCTTCACCATCGTCCATCCCAGAATTTGGGTAAGAATTTAGATCAAATTGGTAGGCTTTTGTAATTTCAACTTTATTGGTAATTGTTGAATTATTGAATTGTTGAGTTGTTGGCTTTAAAATCTTGGCAATAAATGTTAACTTTTCTTTTTTACCAACCTGAACAGAATCCAGTTTTCCAATCAAACTTCTTGACGTTTCGTTGTAGTCAAAATCATTTGAAGAAATGAATTTTAAGCCTTCTGGTAAAATGTCTCTTACGTGAATATTGGTACCCGTACTTGGTCCATTGTTGCTAACGGTTATTGTAAACATAACGTTCTGCCCCACATTTGCTTTCCATGGAGAAACATCCTTTCTGATACTCAAATCAGCCGTTCCTGCATTGATGGTTACGCTCGCTTCGTCGTCTTCGTCATTATCCGTTCCGTTGTTTGGTTTTGAATCTGGGTCGAATTGGTCACTTTCAATAATTTGAGCGTTGTTGATTATTGGTAATTTGTTATTAGTTATTAGTGCTACAAATTCCCAGGTGAACGATTTACCTGACTCAATTTTATCTACTGAAAGCGTCAATTTACCTTTACTATTAACAATATCATCGTTGGTTGAGACAAATTTCAAACCCGTTGGCAATATATCTTGCACCTTCACATTTGTTGATGCCAAAGGTCCGTTGTTAAATACAGTAATTGAATACGTGATATTTTCACCCTCATTTACCTTATATTTATCAACCTTTTTCTTCAAACTCAAATCCGCAGATTGGATGCAAACGGTGGCAGAATCCGTATCGTCTTCATGAATATTTACGCCATTTCCTACCTTAGAATCTGGGTCAAATTCTGATGCTTTCCAAATTTCTGCCTTGTTTGTCAATACGCATTTCTGTGCAAATCTGTTCACCAAAGCCGTGTATTCTATCGTTACGGAGTCGTCAGGGGCAATAATCGCAATTGGCGTTGGATTTCGCAATACGTTTTTCACCGATTTCAAATCATAACTTTCAAGCATCGTTAAACCTGCTGGCAAATAATCTTGCACCTGAACATTGGTCGCTTCATCTGGTCCAAAGTTTCTGATAGTCAGTTTGTAAGTCAACGTATCGCCCAAGTTTGGCTTTGTGTTATCAACCGTTTTACGCAAACTCAAATCTGCCTGTTTTCCGTTAATCATCACGCTGGCTTCATCGTCTTCGCCTTTATCCGTTCCATTTCCGTGAGGAGAATCTGGATCAAATTGGTCGGCTTTTGAAATTTCCGCTTTGTTGATAATGGCACTATTTGAAATTACACGAGCAATAAAATCAACCGATTGAGAAGTCCCTGCGGCAATGGCTGGAATTTTTGCAATCAACGTTGAACCCGTTGCTTTGAAATCTACGCTAC
>JAYUIP010000228.1:0-2968 GCA_043765945.1 Arcicella sp. | reverse complement strand
ATATTTCAAGTATTGTGATGTGTGAAAGGTCTTTTTTGTCAGCAACCGCATAATACGTCAAGACCCCTTTCTCAACTCGAACCGCAGTGGTCATTTGTTCTTTCAGTGCCATATTGTACTCATCCAATTTCAAGGGGTCAACGGTAATTTTTGCCAATCTAACCATTTGATTTTTTTCTTGTGCCATTGTGTTATTGGTCAATGAAATTGTTAGGATGAATGAGCTGATAATAATTGTGAGTAGTTTAATTTGTTTTTGTTTCACGTTATTAGTTGTTTTATTTTTCTTTGTTTTTCATTATTACATTTTAGTGTTTGTTTACTACACCAAAACCGAAAACAAATCAGGCTGTTCGTTAAGCTCCTGATACACAATATTCTCCGCCTTCATTCGCTCAATTAAGGCGTGATAATCTGCCTTATTTTTTAACTCCACGCCCAACAAAACGGGTCCAGATTCACGGTTAGTTTTCTTTTGGTATTCAAATAAAGTAATGTCGTCATCGGGTCCTAAAACGTTGTTCAGAAAATTACGTAATGCTCCCGCCCGTTGTGGAAAACGAACCACGAAATAATGTTTTAATCCTTCGTAAAGCAATGAACGTTCTTTGATTTCTTCGGTGCGAGTAATGTCATTATTACCCCCAGAAACCAAACAGACCACGTTTTTGCCCTTGATTTGCTCCTTCATAAAATCCAAAGCGGCAATGGTCAAGGCTCCTGCGGGTTCGGCTACGATGGCAGATTCATTGTATAATTCCAAGATAGTCGTACAAACCTTTCCTTCAGGAACCACGATAATTTCGTCCAAATTTTTCTGACAAATCTGGAAAGGAATTTCACCCACTCGCTTCACTGCCGCACCGTCCACAAACCTATCCATCGTTTCCAATTCCACCACGTGACCCGCCTCAATACTTGCTTTCATGGATGCGGCACCCGCAGGTTCAACGCCGATGATTTTGGTGTGCGGAGAAAGTTGTTTGAAGACCGTTGAAATGCCAGCCGAAACGCCTCCACCACCAATGGCAAGGAAAATATAATCAATCTTTACGTCGGCATCTTTGAAAATTTCTAAACCCACCGTTGCCTGTCCCGTAATGACATCCAAATCATCAAAAGCCGATACAAAAGTGGCATGATGTTCTTCGCAATATTGTTTGGCAGCTTTGGCGGCATCGTCATAAGTATCACCCACCATCATTACTTCAATATCGTCCCGACCAAACATTTTTACTTGCTTAATCTTCTGATTTGGGGTGGTTGTGGGCATAAAAATCGCTCCTTTTACCTTCATTTTATGACACGCATACGCCAATCCCTGGGCATGATTACCCGCAGAAGCACACACAACACCCTTCGCCAATTCAGCTTTTGAAAGCCTTGACATCTTGTTGTACGCCCCTCGGATTTTATAGGAACGCACAATCTGTAAATCTTCCCTTTTCAGGTAAATATTAGCTTGATAGCGTTCAGAGAGAATAATATTTTCCATTAAGGGCGTATGAACGGCAATGCCACGCAATCTTTCGGCGGCTTCATAAACACTTTCCAAACTTGGGGCAATGATTGGTTTTATTTTGTTAGACATGGTTTTTTTAGGTCACAGAGTTGCACAGAGTTTACCGCAGAGTTTCATAGAGTAAATGAGAAAAATTGTGTAACTCCGTGCCTAACTCTGCGAGACTCTGCGTTACCTCTAAATATACCTTGCAAATTAGCAATAATAATCCCTATTTCAAAAAACGAACACCTGTCCGTTTGCGTACAAAAACTGTATCAAAAACGAACAGTTTTATTTTAGTTAAAATTTGTAATTAATTGATAATCAATTGATTAATATTTTGGCATAAAGTTGTCTATATTATTGTCGAAACTTATTTAACGAAAACAATTCACCACAACATTTCAACAACCAAGACAATGGACAGAGTAATAGAAAAAAATAAATGGTCAATGAAACGAATTCTTCCAATCGGAGGGGGAATTTTGTTGGTTGGCATCATTGCAGCGGCTTATTTGAATACCACTGGTAAACCAAAATTGAACGTAGAACAAGACCGATTGATGATTTCGGAGGTTTCAAAAGGGAATTTTCAAGAATTTATTCCGATTAATGGCGTAGTATTACCCATTCAAACGATTTATTTGGATGCCATTGAAGGCGGAAGGGTTGAGGAATTATTCGTAGAGGATGGAGCTATGGTAAAGAAGGGGCAACCGATGATGAAAATGGCAAATACGGATTTGGAATTGTCTTTGGCGAATCAAGAAACTTCCGTTTTCACGCTTCAAACGCAGATGCAATATACTCGCAATTTGGCAGCTCAGGCAACGATTCAATACCAAAATTCGCAGGCGGATATTGATAATGGCGTGGCTGAGGCGGAACGACTTTTCAAATTAAATGAAAGATTATACCGTGAAAAAGTAATTTCTGAACAAGAATATAAGATTTCGTTGAATGCTTATAATTATCAAAATCGTAGGAGAAAATTAGTTGCTCGCACCTTGGAACAAGATTCTGTAACAACAAACCAGCAAATTAATCAGATGCGGGAAACCATTAAACGTAATCAGACAACGTTGGCTTTGATGCGTAAAAAGGCGGAGGATTTAATCGTGAAAGCTCCCGTTGATGGTCAATTGACTTCGAGAAATGCGGAGGTGGGAGAATTGAAAACTCGTGGACAAAGATTGGGTCAGATTGATGTATTGAGCGGTTTTAAAGTTCGGGCAGATATTGATGAACATTATATTTCAAGGGTTTTCATCGGTTTGATGGGCGAATTTACGATTGGTGAAAAGACTTATAAACTCAAAATCAAGAAGGTTTATTCACAGGTAACGAACGGACGTTTTCAGGTAGATATGGAGTTTGTGGGTACGCCTCCAAGCAATGTACGCAGAGGTCAAACGCTACAAGTTCGTCTTTCATTGAGTGATGATACTCAGGCGATTCTACTAT
>JAYUIP010000227.1:0-2981 GCA_043765945.1 Arcicella sp. | reverse complement strand
ATTTGATGCTTGTTTCTGTTCTCTAATCACGTGTGTACGTGAGCCGAGTGTATCGTACCCAAAAACTGTATAACCAATTTTAAGAGCTTTTCTGATTAAATTACCATATTGTGGCTCGTTTATCGCATATCCCATCCTAATTGAGGGATATTTACGATTATTATATAGCGTATCAAATGATTGATTTCTCCTTTTTGCCATTTCACGGCATTGAATTCCTTCTGTCCCGAAGTAACGAAAACCTTGGTTATACATCTCCTGAAGCAAACTTTCCGTAAAAACTCGATGAAGAGGTATATGGTGTGCCTCGTTGATTATCACAATTTTTTCATACTTTGTTTTCTTGAGAATTTCACTTTTCGCATCAGTCGGACGAAGTTTGTTTTGTGACGAAATTTTTAAAATTGGTTTGGTGTCTGTATAACCATTCTCATTCCAAGATTTTAACAGTTCTTCGTAATTCCCATTAAAAGATAATTTCCAAAGAATATCTTGATTATCCTTGTCTAATGAAGCCTCCTTGAGAATTTCTTCACTAAAACAATAAAGGCTTTTTTGAGACCAAGTTTCGGTTTTTACCAAGATTAGTAACGAGAAGAGAATTGGGTACTTATACATTTTGATATTGTGTTATGTTTTCTGCCTTTTTAAAATTTTGCGATAGGTCTGTAGAATGTAACACATTGATATTGTAATGTATTATATTTTTAACATGAGACTCTTTTAATTGCAGGTTCACTCAAATTATTATTCATATCCTTTGCCTCAATTTTTGTGAATAAATAAGGTATTTTCATCGGATTTTCAGAAAATTGTTGCTTAATTTCAGAAGAGAAGTTCAACATATTCTGTTTATTTTTTTTCATAATTTGTATTCTTTAAGTGAATAGCAATTTTCTTCTCAATATTGTAATTACAAGGGTGTGAAGTCATCCCAAACTGTCCTACAGGATTGATTTCTAAAAAGATGTAATCTCCATTATGGTTTCTGATTAAATCTATTGAGCCAGTGTTGAGATTCAATTCTTTCATTAAATTAATAATTTTTTTCTCTATTTCAATAGGAAGATTATATGGAACGGTTCTGTTAGGAACATCATTGTCATAACGTCTAAAATCAATATCTGTTTTACTATTACTTTGTGAAAAAATTGCCATTGAGTAAAATACCTCATCTAAGTAAAAAGTTCTGATCTCATACCTTTTGCTTATTTTTTCCTGAAAAAGGGCGGGGAAAAATGTATTTGGTAATTTGTCAACGTCAAACTGCGAAACTTCATTCTTATATAATTCGAAGTATAAACCTTCGTGAGATAGCATTCTGTAGTCAGTAATACATTTGGTGATGAGAAATTTATATTTTTCTTTAAATACTTGTAAAGTTTCTTTCGATGAAGTTACTAAAGTTGCGGGGACGTTCAATCCAAATCGTTGAGCCTCTTTTAATATATCTACTTTGTTTACATTTTCTGAGGGATGGCTCAACCATTTACATTTTTTAAATGCTTTGAAAAAAGAAAAACTAACACCACTATATTCGGATGAAATATTATCATTAATTTTTGCAAAAAGTGAGGAATGCCCATCTATATCGAAGAATGAATGTTTATCATGAGAAGACCATCTTCTAAACCAAATTAGTGAAAAATCATTAGGGTCAAGTTCAATATTGCCTATGATGATTTTTCCAGTTTCATTGTTTTCTTGAGTTCCTATTTCAATGCTAAATTCTTTTTTTGATAAAATTTCACTACCATTAATTCTAACAAAAGGAAAATTAGACTTCCTGCGAAAGTCTTTTAAGCTACGTTGGAAATTAAATTAGCATTGTGAAAAGCCGATATTAGTGTTGCTCTCATATCAAATCGCTTGTGGTTTCTGTATGTTTCCTTGAAAATTCGGAAGATTTTGAAACTTCTATTTGTATGTTCAATACCCACACGGTCTTTGGCTTTTTGTCGGTTTTGTTTTTTATCATCTTTGGTCAACGGATTGAGTTTGGAAGATTTTTTAGGAATATCTGTATTAGTATGAAATGCTAAAATTCCCACATAACCTTTATCGACTTTTTTCTTAATACAATTATTGACTTTTAATTTACTTTTTTTGTACAAATCAAAATCATGAGAAGCGCCATTTGCAAAATTCAGAGAGATAATCTCTTGTGTATCAGCATTTTCAACTATTTGAATCTTTCGAGTATGACGTTTTTTCTTGCCACTATACTTGCGTTTTTGTTTACTTGAACGACGTATCTTTCTACCATTTTTTACTTTTTTTTGGGTCTCTGAACCATACATTCTGTAACGTCAATACGAATGTTTTTTATACTTTGGCTACTAATTAATACCCGTTTACCTTGAATTTTAAAGTACCCTGAATTAATTAAAATGGTCTCAATTTTTTCAATATTTCGCTGAACATTACTTTCGTTCAAACCATAATCTAAGCCCATATGAAAAAAAGTTCTATACTCTCGATAATATTCTGACATCATCAAAATTTGGTCTGCAATGCTGAGTTTGTTAGGACGACCATCTTTTTTCTGATGGTCTTTCTCCCATTGCTCAACCACTAAAACCATTAACTCGAAAACAAATTTGTTTACGCCTGTGCATCTTTTAAAAAGTGAGTGTGAAAGATGCTTTAACTTATTATATTTTTGTGTTTCCATCTTGCAAAGATGCAAGCTAATTGTCTTTATTTCAACATTTTATCACTTTCGCAGGAAGTCTATTTTACCTTCTACAAAAAATCCTCTTAAATCTGCGTTGCCAAAGGCATCTGCGTCATCTGCGTGCCAACCCCTAATTAATTTTAAATTGTACTCTTCGATTTTTTGCTTTGTTTTCGTCTGTATCGTTTGCTACTAACGGCAGGGTTTCACCGTAGCCTTTGGCAGTCATTCTGTCGGGTTTTATTCCTTTCTTAGTTAAATAATCAACCACCGTTTTTGCTCTTTTTTCGGATAATTTTAGGTT
>JAYUIP010000226.1:0-2991 GCA_043765945.1 Arcicella sp. | reverse complement strand
GGGCTAATGAATTTGAGCCGTTAAATCCAACTTCTGGGAAGCCACCTTTGTAACCACTAACGGTTAATAAATTTTGTCCAGAGAAATACAAACGGAATGCTTTGGCGTATTTTTTAGGTTTAAAATTATAGCCCAAGGTTACGTTTCTAACCACCATATACGAACCATCTTTCACCCAAGCATCACTTGAACTCCTTGAAAATGAATCACCCGCCAAAGCCGAACCCGTACTTTGAACATTGCCATTGCCCTGATTATTTACGTCTTTATACGCCTCTAAAACATCAGCATGAAGATTAAAAACGCCGTCTTGATTATAGGCAAAACGTTTGTAAAAATCAAAAATTTGTCCGCCTTGCGAGCCATTCACTAACACTGAAAAATCCAAATCTCCGTAAGTAATACGGTTAGTCATACCCCAAGTAAAGTCTGCGTAAGGATTTCCAATAACCGTTAGGTCATTACCATCAATTTTTCCATCCCCACTGATGTCTTGAAAGCGAATACTGCCAATGGTTTGAGCCGCATTACGGGGAAATTTTGCTAAATCATCGGCTGAAGTGAAAAATCCTCCCACTTTTTTATAACCATAAAACATTCCCATCGGCTGGTCAACCACGGTTACGTTACTATTATTTTCCCCCGATACAATTCTTGCACGATTACCCAAATTAATAACATTGTTTCGGTTGAATGAAATGTTGAAATCGGTGTCCCAGTGGAATTTCCCTTTGTTGATATTTCGACTATTAATTGAAACTTCAACGCCACGGTTTCTAACATTCCCAAGATTGGTAAACGATGTCAAAAAGCCCGAAGAAGCGGGTATATCAATGTTTTGGAGCATACTTTGGGTGAATCTTTCATAATATTCAAGCACTAAATTGATTTTCCCTTTCAACAAAGAAGCATCCAACCCGATGTCGGTTTGCTTCGATTGTTCCCAGCCTAAGTTCAAATTTCCGAGGGAACTTAAGGCTTGTCCCGTAATAATTTTACCGCCAATTACGTAATTATCAAGTCCTAAAAGTTGTAACGAAGTAAAATTTCCGATGTTATTGTTTCCTGCTAAACCAAAACTTGCCCGTAATTTCAAGTCACTGACAACGCCGCTTTTAGGAAAAAAACCTTCCTCCGAAATTACCCAACCAACCGAAGCTGAGGGGAACGTTCCCCAACGATTCTGTGAGCCAAATTTTGAAGAACCGTCTGTACGAACTGCCACATTAAATAAATATTTGTCTTTGAAAGCGTAAGTAACTCTACCATAATAAGATAATAAAGATGACTTACCGCTACCGATTCCATTGCCGTTTCCAACATTATTAGCACTGCCAAATCCAAGTCCTGTATTCGATGGATTACCCGTTCCAGCCGATACTCCAATTGGTAAAGCTGCCCCAATGGTTTGAATTACATCATCGGCATAGCCATTTCCACTTACGAAAAAGTTGTTACTGACTTCTTTCTGAACAGAATATCCCAACAAGCCCGTCATGCGATGGTCTTTGAGGTTTTTTGAATAAGAAAGCGTATTTTCAGTAAGCCAGTTGAAAGTTCGAGCCGAATAATTATTTCCCCTCGCCGGCACAGGCGGTGGATTGCGGAAACTTCCTACAAAAGATGGGATAAAATTATCCTGTGTATCGAACATAATGTCCGCATTGAAAGTCGTTCTGAAAGTTAAATTTGGGATGATTTCAATTCCCAAATAAATATTGGCAAGACTACGAAAGTTGTTAGCAAGTCGCTTCGTATTCACCAACATATTCACGGGATTGGCGTTGTTAAAAATCCCTGGCGAAGTAACATTTGGCGTGAAACTGCCATCAGCTTGATATACCGCTGGTAGTGGGCTGTTCAAATAGGCTTGCGTAATAATTCCTTGGTCGAAATGTCCTTCGGCTTCCACCAAATTTCTGATGGAGAAAGACGGGGCAATATTTAACCCCACGGTAATGGTTTTGCTCAAATTGGCATCAATATTTGCCCGCATCGTAAACCGTTGAAAATCATTGTTCAGCAAAGTACCTTGTTGATTGAAATACCCAATTGAAATAGCCGAACGCAGGTTTTCAGTACCTTTTGTGATGCTTAAATTATAGTTTTGCATCGGTGCATCACGGGTCAATTCTCTGAACCAATCGGTGCCTTTACCCAATGCCGACGGATTTCGGTAAGCTTCCGCCACGTTGTTGATATTATAAGGAAGCCCTCTGATGGCGGCTAATTGCACTTGACCATCAATTCTATTTTGGGCAAATTGTTCAGCGGTTAGCATCGTAACACGGTTGCGTTCGGCAATGGTCTGAATACCCGTATAAGCACTAAATTCAATGTTTACCGCACCCGTTTTCCCTTTTTTAGTGGTAATCAAAATAACGCCATTTGAACCTCTCGACCCATAAATTGCCGTTGAAGAAGCATCTTTCAACACAGAAATTGACTCAATATCATCGGGTGAGATGGTGCTTAATGGATTGGAGAATTTACTGAAATAATTGGTTACTGGAAAACCATCAATCACATAAAGTGGATCGTCACCCGCACCCAATGAACCCGAACCACGAATACGAATTACGGGAGCTGAACCTGGTGCCCCCGAAACCTGATTTACTTGTACACCCGCCACTTGACCCGCCATTTTTTGGTCGATACTGGTTACGGGTAAGTCTTTGATGTTTTGGGTTTTAATGGTTGCCACCGCACCCGTTACATCTCTACGTTCCTGATTACCGTAACCCACAACCACCACTTCTGAGAGCGTTTGATTATCAGAAATCATGGAAACATTTATGGTGGTTCGATTGGCAATCGCTACTTCTTGATTTAGATAGCCAACGTAGCTAAAAACCAAAACTGACTTATCTTTCGGAACAGAAAGTTTAAAATTTCCAGCACCATCCGTTGAAGTTCCAGTAGTTGTGCCTTTTATGGCAATGTTCACACCTGGCAAGCCTTGATTACTTTCTGAGTCAGTTACTTTACCCG
>JAYUIP010000225.1:0-8363 GCA_043765945.1 Arcicella sp. | reverse complement strand
GCATTATGCTCAGTTCCAAATTCCCAATGTTTCTTCTCTGGGGACCTGAATACCTTTGCTTTTACAATGATTCTTATCGCCCGAGTCTTGGCAATGATGGAAAACATCCTGCTATTTTAGGTAATCGAGGTGAAGACTCTTTGCCAGAGACTTGGGAAAACGTTAAACCCTTGGTTGACCACGCTTTGGCAGGCGGGGAACCCGATTTGATTGAGAATCTACTGTTCCCTATTTTTAGAAATAACACGATGGAAGATGCTTATTGGACATTTAATTACAGTGCCATAAACGACGAATCAGACAAACCAGCAGGAGTTTTTATCGCTTGCGTAGAAACAACCCAGCAAGTAAAAGCCTTAAAAGACTTAGAAGAAAGCCAAAAAAAATTAGAATTTGCTATTAGTGCTGGAAACTTGGGAACGTGGGATTTTAATCCTGCCACTAATACTGTTGTCTACAATAAACAAATGAAGGATTGGTTTGGCTACACGCACGAAAATGAAAAAGATGCCTATTCTGGATTTAATAACGTAGCTGTAAACGACCGTCAAAAGATACAAGATGAAATGTCAAAAGCCATGACTTACGGCTCTGGTGGAAATTATGATATTCAATTCGCAGTAATCAGCCCTCTGGATGAGAAAGAGAGAATAATTCATTTAAAAGCAAAGGCACTTTTTGATGAAAATGGTGTTGCCTATCGTTTAAGTGGAACGGCACAAGATGTTACGGATGAAGTTGAGTACAAAAAAATTCAAGAAGAAAAAATTAAGTTTAACACCAAATTGATTGAGAGTAGCCCCGATTGTGTGAAAATTATTAATACTGAGGGAAAAATCACTTACATGAATGAAAATGGGGTAAGTATTTTAGAAGGAGATAGTAAAGAATTTTTTATTGACAGAACTTGGGAATCTATTTGGGGTATTAACGAAAGTAAAACAGTTCAAGAAGCCGTTAAAACGGCTCTACAAGGTCAAACGGTCAATTTTCAAGCACCTGCACTCACTGCCAAGGGTACCTGGAAATGGTGGGACGTAATTGTTTCTGCCTTGCCTGATGAAAACGGTAATGTCAAAGATTTATTGGCGGTTTCACGTGATATTTCAGGGCTTAAAAATGCAGAGAAAAGATTAGAGGAAAGTGAAGAACAATTACGCTTTGCCTTGGAAGGGGGAAATTTAGGATTTTTTGATTCATATCCCCAAACAGGTGAATTGAATTGGTCGGACAAGACAAAGGAATTTTTTGGAATAGCTCCACATGAAAAAGTAAATTTAGAACAATATCAAAAAATGATTCATCCCGATGATTATGAAAAATCTCAAAGGGTTTTGCTTAATACTTTCCAAGATGTTAAAAGTGATTTGTATGAAAATGAGTATCGTACTTCTAACGAAAAATCAAGATGGTTGAAAATTATTGGCAAAATAAAACGGGATAAAAATGGTATTCCTGAACGTGTAACGGGGGTTATTCAAGATATTACGGAAAAAAAATTAGTGGATATTAAACTTATTGAAAGTGAGAAAAACTTTCGAATGCTCGCCGACCAAGCACCCATTTGGATTTGGCTTACGGATATTGACGTGAATATTTCATACGCTAATCCCGCCTTATTGAATTTTGTTGGAATTGAAAAGCATGATGATTTTACGGGCAAGGCTTGGGAAAAAGTTATTCATCCCGATGATATTGCTTTTCTCTATAAAAATTATAGTGATGGAGCTTCCCAACAAAAATCTTTCAGTTTTGAATGTCGAGCAAGAAATATTGCCACTGGAGTTTACGAATGGATATATCTAAATGTGGTGGCTCGAACCGAGGGTAATGGGTTTATAGGCTTTATTGGAACTGGCACTAATATCCACCAACAAAAAATGCAATTATTTGCCCTTGAAGAAAGTGAAGAAAGGTTCAGAACGTTAGCAGAATCATTACCACAATTGATTTGGGTCACAGACGAACTTGGTAACCCAGAATATGCCTCTGGGAAGTGGGGAGAGTATTCAGAAAGACAATCCTTAAATTATGAAGATTGGGTTTATTTGGTACATCCCGACGATTTAGAAGGCATTAATCAAGCCTGGAGCAATAGTTTAGCAACAGGAAATGTTTATAATTACGATGTAAGGCTAAAAAGCAAAAATAATGAATATAGGTGGTTTACAGGTAAAGGAGAACCTATTTTTGATGCAGAAAACAAAATCATTAAATGGATTGGCACTTTCACAGATATTCATACTGAAAAAAGCTTCTCGCAAGAATTAGAAAAGCAAGTGAATGAGAAAACCAGAGAATTATCCGTTGCCAAAGATAATTTGACCTTCAAAAATGAGGAACTTGAAAAAATGAACAAAGAACTTGAATCGTTTGCTTATGTTTCAAGCCACGATTTGCAAGAACCTCTCCGAAAAATCCAAACGTTTGCAAGCCGAATTCTGGAAAAAGAAAATGAAAATTTATCAGAAATAGGACAAGAATATTTGAGAAGAATGCGATTGGCAGGGGAAAGAATGCAGCAACTTATTCAAGATTTACTGGCTTATTCACGCACCAAAACAAGCGACAGAAAGTTCATAAATTCTGATTTAAAAACCGTTTTAAACGAAATTAAAGATGATTTGAGGGATGAAATTAAACAGAAAAATGTGATTATTGAAACGAATGAAACTTGTGCTATTCACGTAAAAATTATTCCTTTCCAATTCAGACAATTGCTTTATAATCTTATCAGTAATTCAATTAAGTTTTCGAAAGAAAATGAGCAGCCCATCATAAAATTAGTCTGTAAGGTGGCAGAGGGTTCTCAATTGAATAATAAAAACTTGAATCCAAATCAGAAATATTATCACCTTAAAATCTGGGATAATGGCATTGGTTTTAAGGCTGATTATAAAGAGAAAATATTTGAAATTTTTCAACGTCTACACGGTAGAGAAGAATACACTGGCACGGGAATTGGTTTGGCAATCGTAAAGAAAATCATCGAAAACCACAATGGATTTATCACTGCCGATGGCGAATTGGGTGTGGGTGCAACTTTTGATATTTATATTCCTGCAAATTTGTGAGGTAAGTGGTCGTTAAGTTAACAAGTTGCTAAGTACACTATTTTGATTAATAAGATTGCCAAGTCCAATCTTATTAATCTTATCAATCCCTTAAGTGGCATTCTGAAAAAGTAACGGAAAACTTATTTAATGATGCATTAATCTATTGATTTTTAAATAGTTATATATTATTTTTAAATTAAACACAGCATAAACTATTTTAACTAATGCTCATTATTTTTTCATTGAATATTAAAAACAGTGAACTTGCATAACAATTACCTTTGAATTAAAATAACCATAAAATGAGTGAAATAATTGACAATAAAAATATAAAATTTCTGAAAGGTGGTGGTGAAATGGGCGAACTTATTCGCTCAAAAGATTGGAATAATACAACCTTAGGAAGTGTAGAAACCTGGTCGCCAAGCCTCAGAACGACTTTAAGTATTATCCTCAACTCCAAATTTCCGATGTTTCTGTTTTGGGGACCCGAATTACTTTGTTTTTATAACGATGCCTATCGCCCAAGTTTGGGAAATGATGGCAAACATCCCCATATTTTAGGCGAACCAGGCAAAGAATCTTGGCATGAAATCTGGCATTTTATCAAACCCATTATTGATGATGTTTTAGTAGGTGGAGAGGCAACTTGGTACGAAGACCAACTATTGCCAATTTATAGAAATAATGCAATTGAAAACGTTTATTGGACATTTAGTTACAGTTCCGTAGAAGATGAATCGGGCGAAATAAGGGGAGTTTTTGTTACCTGTAATGAAACTACAAAAAAAATTGAAGCCCTTGAAAAATTAGAACAAAACGAAAAAAAACTAAATTTCACGATTGAAGCTACCAATTTAGGCATCTGGAATTTCAATCCAAACACCCAAATATTTAAGTGTAATAATCGTTTAAAAAAATGGTTTGGGGTTGATAGAAACAAGGATGTTAACGTTGAAACCGCCATAAATAGAATTATTGAAAATGACCGTGAGAAAACTACGAATGCCATGTCGGCTGCCATGAAGTCAGGTTCAGACGGTAATTATGAAGTTGAACATACCGTCTTAAATCCCATTACCAATCAAGAATACATCTTACTTTCCAAAGGTAAATCACTTTTTGATGAGAATAATAACATTGTTGAATTGAGTGGAACCGTGCAGGATATTACAGAACAGGTGCTTGCTCGCAGAAAAATTGAAGACAGCGAAGAACAATTACGTTTTGCCTTGGAAGGGGGAAATTTAGGCTATTTTAATTCTTATCCACTGCAAAATATCATTAATTGGTCGGATAAAACAAGAGAATTTTTTGGTATTGCTCCTGATGCACCTGTAGATTTAGAAGTTTATAAAAATGCCATCCATCCTGACGATGCTACAAGGGCTTTAAATACGTTAAATCAAGCTCTAAGCAATGGTGAAGACAGTTTGTATATCAATGAATATCGTACAGTTCATACCAATAAATGGTTGAGTGTGAAAGGTAAAATTAAAATTGATAACGACGGTCAATTAGTTCGTATTTCAGGAATTATTCAAGACGTTACTGAAAGCAAATTAGCCGAAAAACGTTTACTCGAAAGTGAACATCGTCTTAGAAATATGATTTATAGTTCTCCTTCTTTAATTGCTATTTTAAAAGGAGAAAATTTTATTGTTGAAATCGCCAATGATGCCATCTTAGATGTTTGGGGAAAAGGATACGATGTAATTGGCAAGCCTTTTTTAGAGGTTTTACCCGAAATCGTTGAACAAGGATTTGGAGAGCTTTTAAATCAAGTATACACAACGGGTATTCCTTTTAATGCTTTTGAAATGCCTGTTGTGATTGTAAAGAACGGTGTTGAAAAATTAGGTTATTTTAATTTCGGCTATCAAGCTCAAAGAGATATAAACGGACAGATTGAAAGTATTGCTATTCTTGCCACTGATGTTACGCAACAGGCTGAATTGAACCAAAAAGTTCAAGAAAATGAAAAATTGCTTCGTGAAACTAAGGAACAATTAGAGATGACTTTTGCCAACGTTCCAGCCTCCATTTTCCTTTATAATAACCAAAAAGAAATACTTTTTGCCAATGAAAGAGCGGCAAAGATGCTCGGATACAGAACAGTACAAGAATTGCAATCCTTTAAATATTACGACATTCTTATGAAAAAGGGAATGGCAGATTTTTATGTACAGAATGAAGCTAATGAGTTTTTTACGATAGAAAATCTACCTACCTCCAATGCCTTAAAATCAAGACAATACGAAGAGATGGTTTTCTCGATGCAAAATAAATCGGATGGGAATAAAATTTGGTATATCAATAAATCATCTCCAATTTTTGATAATGATGGTAATCTCTCCATGATATTGACAACTTCTACGGATATAACCACCCAGAAATTAGCCGAGGAAACCATTAGGGAAAGCGAACAAAGATTCAAATATCTCGTTGAAACCCTGCCACAAATGGTTAGTGTGATGGACGAAAACGGAATTGCTGAATATGTGACCAACAAATGGGAAAAATATATAGGTATAGAACCTGGCGGAGGATTGAAAACCTGGCAAGAAATCGTGCATCCCGATGATTTGGAATACGCTGATTCTGTTTGGATGGAAAGTGTGAAATCTGGAAAAATTTATAAATTTGATTTACGATTAAAAAATAAAGAAGGAGATTATAGATGGTTTACAGTCACGGGAGAACCCGTTTTTGATGCCGATAACAAAATCATAAAATGGGTAAGTGCTTTTACGGATATTCATACTGAAAAAAGTTTTTCGCAGGAATTAGAAAAACAAGTATCCGAACGAACCTACGAACTTTCGGTTGCAAATGAATTGATGTTGCAAAAAAATGACCTGTTAAGAATCAGCGAGAACTTTAATCGTAGCCTTACGGATATTTCACCTAACATTGTTTACATACAAGATATTTTAGAAGACAAACCATACTTTCTAAATAGCACTTATTTGACGTTTACAGGATATAATTGGCTACAAGTTAAAGCACTTGGTGATGGTTTTATGCGTAAAGTAATTCATCCAGAAGACTACCAAATCATCCAAGAAACGATCGAAAGGATTAAAACATCAGAAGTTGGAGAAATTTTTGAGGCAAAGTCTCAGATAAAAAATGACAAAGGAATTTGGGTGCCTTTTTTGAACCGTTTAACGGCATTTAAGCGAGACAACGACCAAAACGTAATTCAAATAATTGGCGTTGCCATTGATATTTCTGAACTGAAAGGGGCAGAAAAAATCTTGGAACAAAAGAATGAAGAATTATTGAAAATGAATAAAGAATTGGAATCTTTTGCCTACGTTTCAAGTCACGATTTGCAAGAACCCCTCAGAAAAATTCAGACTTTTACGTCCAGAATTATGGAGAAAGAATATGATAATCTCTCTGAAAATGGGAAAAATTATCTAAATAGAATGCGTCTGGCAGCAGAAAGGATGCAACAACTTATTAACGATTTGTTGGCATATTCACGCACGAAAGTTCAAGAACGCACATTTGAAAATACAGATTTATCGTTGATTGTGAAAGAAGTTGAAGATGACTTAAAAGATGAATTATTGAAGAAAAATGGACAAATTAAAATCACAGCATCTTGTAAAGCTAATATCATTCCATTTCAATTCAGGCAATTAATTTATAATTTGATTAGTAACTCAATTAAGTTTGCGAAATTAAATGAAGACCTACGCATAGAAGTTAATTTTAAAGTCATAAAAGGCATAGAAGCCAACAATGAGAGACTAATCGCCAAAGATGAATATTGTCATGTTTCAATCACCGATAATGGTATCGGTTTTGATCCGAGTTATAAAGACAAAATATTTGAGATTTTTCAAAGACTCCACGGCAGAGAAGAATACACAGGAACGGGCATCGGTCTGGCCATTGTGAAAAAGATTGTGGATAATCATAGTGGATTAATCACTGCGGATGGAGAACTGGGTAAGGGTGCAACTTTTAATGTTTATATTCCTGTGGGGTGAGTAATCGTTAAGTTAAAAAAGGCTCCACAAAATAAACCACTTGCCAAATAACATTTAACAAAAACTTAGAGGTCCGGAGACATATAGAGATTAACCAATACTTTTTCTCTAATTCTCCAAACAAATTATAACGCTTAGTTATCTCAATATAATGCAACACATCGAACACATCGGCATAGCCGTGAAAAACTTGAAATTTTCTAATGATTTATTCACAAAGCTCTTAGGAACAGCACCTTACAAACAAGAAGGTGTGGAATCGGAAGGGGTTATGACTTCCTTTTTCCAGACTGGCCAAACAAAAATTGAACTCTTAGAAGCCACAAATCCAGATAGCCCAATTGCAAAATTTATTGAGAAAAAAGGCGAAGGAATTCATCATATTGCCTTTGAAGTAGCGGATATTTTGACAGAAATGAAAAGACTAAAAAATGAGGGATTTATACTTTTAAATGACGTTCCAAAGAAAGGTGCAGATAACAAATTAGTGTGTTTCCTCCACCCAAAAGGCACGAATTCGGTGTTGGTGGAGCTGTGTCAAAGTCTGTAAGTTTGTCATTGCGAGCGTAGTGAATCGGCGTTTCGCCAAACCAATCTTTTCGATTGATGCAAAAGAGTTTGAAATTTTCTCCTCGTAAGCTGACAGATTGCTTCCCCCGCAAAAAGCGGGGTCGCAATGACAATAAAAACTAATACCTCCGAACCTTCAAAGACTGCAAACCACCTTCAAAATTAAGGGTCATTTTCTTGGTTGATTTGTCATAATCTGGGGTTTCCCAATGACCATTTTTCTGAATAAATCCGTCAAAATCTTTTTCATTCAAACCACCGTCAATGTTTATACGACACCCCACCGACTCAGGAATTTGAAATTCAATATCAGTTAATCCCGATTCAATTTTGACTTCCAAATTATCAACTTTGTCCCCCAATTTTACGTCCGTCTTGGTCAGACCCGTTTTAATGGATAAAGTTTTTACTTTATATTCACTCAAATCGAAGTCAGCTTTACCCGCCCCAAATTCAAAGTTCATATCCCAAAGCACCGTAGGATTCAATTTTAAGTTGATTTTATTGTCGTTATCGTCGCCAATATTGATATTATTAGTCTTTCCTTTTAAAGCAAAATCTATGATCGGATTTGTTGAATCACCCGTTTTTTTCAAAGAAATATTTCCAAAGTTAAGATTTGCATCCGCCTCCACTAAATCTGTTGAAGTACCTGAAATCTCAAATTCAGCCGCTCCACCCGAAAAATTAAACGAAGCACTTTTAATGTCGGCACTCATTGGCGAATTCAACT
>JAYUIP010000224.1:0-3003 GCA_043765945.1 Arcicella sp. | reverse complement strand
ATTTCCTTCGCCGCCGCACCCGCCTGACGCATAGGTTTCCAGCGTGAACGAATGGAATTTGAACCACCGATTCCTTGCTGTCCAAATTTAGTCGACCCGTCAGTGATACGGATTTCGATTTGTTCCATCGAAACCTCCAATTCCTCTGCCAAAAGCATGGGAATGGCTTGCCAAGTGCCTTGACCCACATCGGGTTTGGCATTATAAATGATAATTTTACCCAAATCATCAATCACAATATATGGACTCAGTTCAAAACCGAGGGCAGCATTGGAAATATTCGATAGCTGGAGGATTTCACTGTTGGAACCTCCCCAAGAAGGCAATGAAAAACCGATTGCCAATAATGAACTGGCTTTAATGAAATCTCTTCTTGAGTTGTTTTTCATGGTATTTTATTTTTGCCCTTTAAATACATTCATCTCCTTAATCTTAAAAAGCATAATTTTGCATATTATGTTATGCAAAATTATCGAAAACATTATAGAATGCAAGTTATAATAGGCAAATATTAAACCATCTATAAACAATTCACCACCGCCCGAATTTTTTCAAAATCTGAGTAAACAATTTCATATTCAGGCACTTCTGAAAGTCCACCCATCGCAATTCCCTCTTTCCGATAAACCATTTCAGAATCTCTAATGCTCTTGCCCGTGAGGTGTAAGGCATTCACACCCGTGTGTAAAAGCGTATGAGCATTATCTGCGTTTACGCCACTTCCTGCCATGATTTTAATTCTGCAGTTGGCTTGTTCTACTAAACTTTTGATATTTTCAATGCCTTCAATTGCCGTATTTCTTTGTCCCGAAGTCAAAATTTTATCACAACCAGTTTCAATAATATCTTCGAGGGCTTTTGAATAATCAGGTGCAAGGTCGATGGCTCGGTGAAAAGTCACTTGCATAGGTTTCGCCAAAGCTACTAATGCCTTTGTTTGGGTAATATTTACTTGTCCATCGGGCTGTAAAATTCCTAAAACAATTCCCTCACATCCAAGTCCTTTTGCGATGCGTATATCTGCTTGCATGACGAATATTTCATCGTCCGAATAACAGAAATCTCCCCCACGAGGGCGAATCATGGCATGAATTTCTATACTTACTCGTTGTTTGGCAATTTGTATTAAACCAGCTGAGGGCGTGGTGCCTCCTTCGTACATTGAACCACAAAGTTCAATCCGATTTGCACCGCCTTTTTCAGCCGCCAAACATGATTCAAGCGAAAAAGCACAAACTTCGATTTTGATAGATTTATGGTCAGAATTCATGTTGCGGAAATTATTTTCGATAAAATGAAATTTTTTCAAATAAATTATGTTAATTCAGCACAAGATTTTTTTATTAAAAAAAGTTTTTTGTAAAGAAAAAAACGATACTTTTGCAATCCTGATGAAAAACGATGCAAATTTAGGCGTTAAGAATCTGATTATCAGGTATTAAATTAGTAATTAATCGTAACCAAATTCCATATACTATGTACTGGACACTCGAACTGGCATCCTATTTAGAAGATGCACCATGGCCCGCAACCAAAGATGAATTAATTGATTTCGCAATCCGTACGGGTTCTCCGTTGGAAGTTGTTGAAAACGTGCAAGAATTAGAAGATGACGGTCAGCCGTATGAAAGCATTGAAGAAATTTGGCCCGATTATCCAACCAAAGACGATTTCTTCTTTAACGAAGACGAATATTAATAATTCATGGTGCCACCCAAAAAAGGTGGCATTTTTCATTCACCACCCAAAATTAGACCATAGATGACGCAGATTTTACGGATTTTCACGGATAAAATTTAAAAAAACTGTGTAAATATGTTTAATCCATTTTATCCGTGGTCTAATTTTCTTTATCCGATGCGGAAGCATCGGGTTACAGATTATGAAAATCAATCATATTTCTCAGCTAAATCCTGACACGAAGGTCATTATTTTTTCTTTTTTACAAGATGCTCAATTTGAAATTCAACTTCAAAAAATTAGCAACGATTTTGAGTTGAACCTTGAATTATTACAACAAGATTTTAAAGCTGATTTGAAGGAGTTTCAAGTAGTTTATTCTCCCAATAATCAGAGAATTATTTTGTTAGGTCTGGGTAAAAACGCTAATTCATCCGACATCATCAAAGCCTTTCGGACTTTGTTTCTAAAGCAAAAATCTAAATTCCCAAATGAAGTTACGATTGATGTTCAGAACTTGCCAGAGGATTGGACAGAATACGCTATAATTGGTTCAATGTTAGGAGGTTATGATTTGGATTTATACAAAACCGAAAATAAAAAAACGTTTCCAGTGTTTACGAAAGAAGGAATTATCAACGTCTTATCTACCTCTAAAAATACTGAAAAATCAATCGTTAGAGGCAAAGCCATTTCAAAAACGCAAATGCAAATGTTTGATTTAATGAATGCTCCTGCCAATAAAAAAACGCCTTACACTTTATCAAAATGGGCGGTTGAATCGGGTAAAAAGTTTGATTATTCCGTGACAATTCTGGAAAAACAACAACTTAAATCTCAGAAATTAGATGCTCTTTTGGCAGTCGGACAGGGCAGTGAACATCCGCCCGTGTTGATTATCATGGAATATAAATCGCCCGAAGCCAAGCAAAAAGTGGGTTTGGTTGGTAAAGGCGTAACGTTTGACACGGGTGGAATTTCAATAAAATCTTCCACCAATATGCACCTCATGAAGTCGGATATGGGCGGTGCGGCTGCCGTGATGGGGACGATAGAATTAGCCGCAAAATTGAAATTGCCTGTCCATCTCGTGGGTATTGTTCCAGCTTGTGAAAATTCGGTAGATGGAAAGTCCTTTAAACCGAGTGATGTAATTGGCTCATACTCAGGCAAAACCATTGAAATTATTGATACCGATGCCGAGGGAAGATTAATTTTGGCGGATGGTTTAAATTATCTCGTCAGAAACTATCATCCCGATACCATGATTGACTTAGCCACCCTCACGGGCAGTTGCGTAGCGACTTTGGGCTATCATGCCGC
>JAYUIP010000223.1:0-3005 GCA_043765945.1 Arcicella sp. | reverse complement strand
AGTCGTTCAAAGAATTTTTTATTCTCAGCGAATTTCAAACGATTTTGTCTTTGAAATTCTTTAATGGTTTCTTCTGTATAAATCATGTGGTGATGTTTGGTAATGAATTAAAATCAATAGAAAAGAATTTTGTATTGATTTTTTGCGTTATTTTAGTAAAAAATGACAATAAAATTATGATTCTTGAATTTCAAATAGAAAATTTTGGTCCTATCAAAGAAAGGCAGACTTTGAGCTTTGAAGCCACCAAAGATACAACATTAGAAGATTATTATTGTGTTGAAGTAAGCCCAGGCATACGTATTTTAAAATTAGGGGTAATATATGGACCAAATGCTTCTGGAAAAACTACGTTCATTAAGGCTTTTGAGTTTTTGGTGAATAAGTTAATACGATTTTCTCCAACTTATCAAAAAGAAAGCAAGTTAGATTTTTCCCCATTTCAATTTACCGAAAATTCTTCTCATAATCCTTCATATTTTCAATTAGTGTTCTTTATTGAGGGCGTTAAATATAACTATCATTTAAAATTTAATCAAGAATTTATTTTAGAAGAAACATTACAGTATTCACCCAATGGGCGACTTGCAGAAATCTATCATCGTACAACTGATAAAGAAAAGAGGCTTTCAAAAATAAAATTTGGCAGTACTATTGAGGCTGAAAAACATAAGCAGATACAGTTAGAAGGAAATACCGTCTCAAACACGACGGTTTTAGGAGCTTTGGGAAGAACAAATGTGAGCATCGACACATTAAATATTGTAAGAAGTTGGTTTCTACTCTTTTTTTCTCCGTCTATTTTTCCCCAAATGGATTTAGATGGTTGGACAAGTGCAAGAATTAGCAAAAAATCTGAATACTTTGATGAAAAATTTAAAGCAAAAGTAATTGAGATTATCAAAAAAGCTGATATTCAAATAAATGATTTATATCTTGTAAGTTATAACAATTCTCTTAAAGAAAAGATTATTTTCAATCATCAAATCATTGATAATCAGGGAAATACAAACAACTACAGTTTGGATTACGATAATGAATCAATGGGTACACAACGCTACTATGGATTGAGTGGTGCATTGGCAATTTTACTTTCTCAACCTACTTTTTTAGCCATTGATGAATTAGAAAGTTCATTACATCCAGAACTTATGAAACATTTTATTATGACGTTTTTAGCTAATTCCACGCATTCTCAAATGTTAGTAACGACTCATAACTTATCCTTCTTAGACGACCCTGACATTCTGAGAAAAGATGCTATTTGGTTTACTGAAAAGCAAAATGATGGAGCTACAAAATTGTATAGTTTGAGTGATTTTGACACTAAAACCATTCGAAAAGGGACTTCTATTCTAAATGCCTACAAAATTGGTAAATTTGGGGCAATTCCCAATTTAGGCAGTATTTATCTTGAAAAATCTACCCCTGAAAATGAGTCGAAATAGCAAATCAATCAAACCAACCAATAAACGTATTGCCGTTGTTGGAGACGGGCAAACGGAAAAGATTTATTTTGATAAATTAAAAGAAGTAGAAGGCTTACGAAACGTAAGTCTGAAACCTGATTTGCCCAAAAACGTAGGGAGTTACAAAGGTGTTTTTGATAAAGCTGAAAGCCTTTATGCACAAGGATATGATGAAATATATTGTCTGATTGATATGGATAAAGTGCTATCAGACAACACTTTGGCAAAATATTTGATTGAAAAGAAGCGGATTGAAAAGAAAGGAATCTTGGTTTTTGAGAGTAATCCGTGTACTGAATTTTGGTTTCTAATTCATTTTGTTGGAACTGCAAAACCCTTTTCTAATTGTGAAAGTGTTGAGAAAGAACTTCAAAAATATTTTCCTAGTTATGTCAAGAATCAGCAATATTTAGTTCAATCGAATATTTATAAAGTCTTGAAACCGAATCTCCTAAAAGCCGTAAGAAATGGTGAATTAATAGAAAGAACTCAGACTGAAAATTATTCATCAAAAAGCGAAATTTTTAAATTAATCAAAATTTTACTGCCCTCATTGTTTGAAAATAAGGAAAACATAGCTACATAATTTCTATTTTACGTAAACTAATGAACAGCCCAATCACATTACTTTTGACGTTAATCACCGTCATTTTTTCATATCAAGGTTTACGGAATAAGACATTTTTCGATAAATATGCCTTCAATATTGAGAGTGTTTTGAAGTATAAAGAATATTATCGTTTAATTTCTTCGGGATTTTTGCATGGTTCTTGGTGGCATTTACTCTTCAATTTATACGCTCTTTTTTCGTTCGGAGAAACACTTGAAGTCGTGATTGGAGGCACAAATTTTCTGTTTATTTACTTTTTGAGTTTGATTGGTGGAAATGTTTTATCGCTCTATATCCATCGTTTTGATAGTCAGTATTCTTCCATTGGAGCATCTGGGGCAGTTTGTGGGATAATTTTTGCGAGCATTGTCATCTTCCCAAATATGGAAATAGGAATGTTTTTATTACCTTTTTCATTAACCAGTTGGATGTACGGATTATTGTTTGTGTTGATTTCCATTTACGGCATAAAATCACGCATGAGCAACATCGGGCATGATGCACATTTGGGCGGGGCTTTGTTGGGAATGTTGGTTGCGGTGGGACTTTATCCAGAGAGTTTACAGGCAAATTATCTTCCAATTGTCTTGGTCGTTACGCCCACTTTGGCATTTATCTTCCTCATTATCAAGCGTCCAGATTATCTGTTTATCGAAAGTTTCACGTTCAATCAGAAGGATTATAAAAATATTGACGATGAATACAACGAACGAAAGATAGCTCTTCAACACGAAATTGATGCGATTTTAGAAAAAATTAGTGCCGAAGGTTTTGATAGTTTGAGTGAGCGTGAGAAGGAGGCTTTGGAGAAATATTCGGAGAAATAGAAAGGTTCAGCAATTTACAAAAAATGCTGAACCTTTTAAATATTCATGTTGCTGTTTACTGTTCCGTATAATGAAAAGTCAATCCACCATCCACATAAT
>JAYUIP010000222.1:0-3006 GCA_043765945.1 Arcicella sp. | reverse complement strand
CAGGTAAATCTTCGGGAGAAACAGCACAATCTTCAATGAGATTTACGGGTTGCGTATCGCCTTTTAAATTACGTATTAACCCCAAACCTGCCTTTCTGACTTCCCAAGCGGGTTTTGTGTCTTCGCCTTTCACGACTGGGTAAGCAAAGCCAATTCCTTCTTTTTGTAAATCTGAAATAACTAAACTTGTAATTCTATTCAGTTCTTCATCGGTTTCAGCCATGAACTCAACCATCAAAATGGCGGCTGGATCACCTTCGATAAAAAAGCGATTTTGTCCGTAAATTGGATGTCCTCTTGTGAAATCCAAGATGTATTTATCCACCAATTCCGAAGCCATTGGTTTATGTCGGAGAGCCACTAAATTAGCTTGTAAAGAATCCTGAATTGAGTTGCAGTGAATACAAATCAGAGCAATTTCTTTGGGGGGCAGTGGTATTAAATTTAGCTTTGCTTCGGTAATAAACGCCAAAGTTCCTTCCGAACCCGATAGTAACTTACAAAAATTAAAGTGCTTGTTTGAATCTTCATTAAACAACTCATTGTCACTCAACATATCCAAGGCATATCCCGTATTTCTGCGGGTAAGGGACTTTTTAGGATAGTTCTTTTCAATTGTTTCTTGAATTAATGGATTATTCAAAATCTTGAAAACTTGTCCGTATAATTTACCTTCTAACGTATTTTCATACGCCTTTTTGAAGAAATCTTTTTTGGTGATATTCCTAAACTCTGTCTCAGAACCATTACTCAAAAGCACTCTGGCAGACAGTAAATTATCTCTCGTATCACCCCAAACGATTGAATGTAACCCGCAAGAATTATTCCCAATCATTCCTCCAATCATTGCCCGATTAGACGTTGAAGTTTCGGGTCCAAACATCAATCCATGAGGTTTCAAAATTACATTCAAATCATCACGAATCACACCTGGTTGCACTCTGACCCACTTTTCTTCTTCATTAATTTCAAGTACTTTATCGAAATATTTTGAAATATCTACTACAATTCCTCTGCCAACAACTTGCCCAGCTAAAGACGTTCCAGCCGCCCTTGGAATCAAGGTTACGTCATATTCATTCGCAAATTTTATCAATAATTTCAAATCAGAAACGTCCTTTGGAATAGCAACTGCCAAGGGTTTTTCTTGATAAACCGAAGCATCCGTTGAATACAAAATTTTCTGAGCGTTATGACTTGTGGAATTATCAAAGAAAAGTTCTCCCGCAAAAGATTTTTGCAGGATTTTGAAGTCTGAGATTGTTATTTTAGAAGACATATTTTGAGTAGTAGTTATTTGCTTAACTTACATTTGCCACAAAGGCACGAAGGCTCTAAGAAAATTATATTTTTCACAAGAATTGATTTGTAAAATTAGGTTATTGGCTCGTATTTCAACAATTTCTGAAAACTTTATTTCCAATCTTAACACTATTCTACCTTTCAGCCCATTGATAAACTCCTTTGATCATTTCGTTGTTGTAACTCTTAAATGGAATTGATAAATTTATGTTTCAAAATATTCAATAATTATGAAATTTCTTCGACAACTTTTTGAAAGTATCCGTTTCGCTTGGCAAGCCTTGATGAGCAATATTCTTAGAACTACGCTTTCACTTTTAGGCGTAACAATTGGTATTTTTTCAATCGTAGCAGTTTTTACCTTTGTGGATTCAATGAACGCAAGCATCAGTTCAGAGATTGATTCATTCGGTAAAGGTGTGATTTATGTGGGAAAATGGCCCTGGGTTTTCAGTAATAATTTTCCGTGGTGGAAGTATATGAACCGCCCAACGATGAAATATAATGAATATAAATATTTGACTGATAATGTTAAGAACGCCCAAGCAATTTCCATCTTAGACGGTAAAATGACGACCCTAAAAAATGGGAACAACAGCATGGAAACTCGTTTGACGGGCGTTAGTTACGATTATAACAAAATTTCAGATGTACCCATTGAATATGGTCGTTATTTTTTAACGAATGAAACTGATAATGCTGCATTTTCGGTGATTTTAGGGGCAGAAGTAAAGGAAGCACTTTTTCCAAATATCAGTGATGCAGTTGGACAAACCATGAAAATTAACGGCATTAAGTTCAAGGTGATTGGCACGATGAAGAAGAAAGGAGAAGATTTATTGAGCTTCGGAGGCTCGCCTGACCAACGTGCCTACATTCCTTACACTTCTTATTCAAGTCTTTTTCAGCGAGATGAACCCGAGCCAGACATTGCGATGAAAGCCTTTGATTCCGATAAGGGGCAAGAGATTTTGGAGGGTGAAGTAACGGGTCTGATGCGAAGTAGAAGAGGTTTAAAACCCGTTCAAGAAGATAATTTTTCGATAAATCGCTTGGATGGTTTGACAAAATTCTTTGATGGCATCTTTTCAAGTTTGAATATTGGCGGAATATTTATCGCAGGATTTTCTTTGTTAGTAGGAGGTTTTGGAATTGCTAATATCATGTTTGTATCGGTAAAAGAACGTACAAATATCATCGGAATTCAGAAGTCTTTGGGAGCGAAAAATTACTTTATTCTGTTTCAATTCTTATTTGAAGCGGTATTTTTGAGTTTAATCGGGGGCTTTGTAGGAATCTTTCTGGTGTGGCTACTATCCTTCGGGGATTTTGGTTCGCTGAAACTAATTCTGACTTATTCAAACATGGTGAAAGGAATAATTACTGCCACGATTATTGGTATCATTTCAGGAATTGTACCAGCATGGTTAGCGGCAAAACTTGACCCCGTGGTGGCGATTCGGTCGAAGTAAATTTTAGGGATTGGGGATTTGGTAATTAGGGATTAGGTTATTGGGTGATTAGTTTACTCCTAATCACCCAATCCCTAATCTAATCAACTAATACCCAATAGAAGTATCATCGGCTCTCACATCTGAACCACCTTCATACGTACCATCTGGTAAAACCAAAATGCAATCCATTCTACCAATCGTATTCTTCTGAGCATCAATCTTGTAGCCTTTGTCACGCATTCTTTTTAAC
>JAYUIP010000221.1:0-3007 GCA_043765945.1 Arcicella sp. | reverse complement strand
CTTTGATTGCAATCGATAAATTTGTGGTGCCAGTTCCGTTTCAAACTTTTCTGATCATGGGAACGTATGTTCTTGCCCAATATCTGATTTGTGTTGGATTTCTAAAAAGAAATATAAATTAATTTCATCCTAAATTATTCAAAAAAATGCCATCAATAACCGTTAATCAAGTAAAATATCATTACACTGATACCCAGAAAGGGAATGAAACTATCGTTTTTTCTCACGGATTATTGTGGAGCGGTTATATGTTTCACAAGCAAGAAGCATTTTTGAAAGACCGTTTTAGGGTTATTTGTTATGACCACCGAGGACAAGGCAAAACCGAAGCCTCCGAAAGCGCTTACGACATGGATACGCTTTTTGGAGATGCCGTGGCACTGATTGAAGCCCTTTGTCCCAATCAAAAAGTGCATTTTGCGGGACTTTCAATGGGTGGTTTTGTGGCAATGCGTTTGGCTTCTCGTCGTCCAGATTTGTTGAAATCAGTTATTTTGATGGAAACCTCTGCCGATGCAGAACCGCAGGAAAATGTTGGAAAATACCAGACGTTGAACACCGTTGTGAAATGGTTGGGAATGTGGGCTGTGGTTGGAAAAATAATGCCAATTATGTTTGGGCAAAAATTTTTGAACGATAAATTAAGGAAAATTGAACGGACTGAATGGGAATCTCAAATGAAATTGTGCAAATTGCCAGGTATCGTAAAAGCCGTGGCGGGAGTAATCGAAAGAAAGCCCATTTTTGATGAATTAGCCAATATTTCCTTGCCTACACTCATTATGGTTGGCACGCAAGATGTGGCAACTATTCCCGCAAAAGCGGAAAGAATTCACGCCCAAATTGCTGATTCTCAATTAGTTTACATTGAGGGTGGAGGACACACTTCATCCATCGAAGAACCCGAACAGGTGAATTTAGCGATTGATAATTTCTTAAAATCAATTGATTAAGTTACACCGTTATTTAAGTTGTTTTTGATAAATTACTGGCTAAAAGCTTTTGAGTGAGGGACTCCCCAAAAGTTATTTTTACTTTCGGGAAGTTAAACCGACTTAATTGAAGGGTTTATCCGTAATTTGCAGTAAACTCACGCAACCATAATGTCCAGAAAATACTCCATTATTATTCCTGTTTATAATCGTCCAGACGAAGTTGAAGAATTACTGCAATGTCTTGTAAATCAGACTTATACAATTTTTGAAGTGGTTATTGTTGAAGATGGTTCAGTTGATAAATGTGAAGAGGTTGTTGAGAAATTCAATAATAAATTAAAAATTTATTATCATTTCCAAAAAAATACGGGGCAAGGTTTCGCCAGAAATACAGGTTTCAAATACGCCAAAGGGGAGTATTTTATTGTGTTAGATTCAGATGCTTTAATTGAAAATAATTACCTTCAAATCGTTGATAATCAGCTTAATATTAATTTTTTAGATTTGTACGGAGGACCAGACCGTGACCATCCAAATTTCTCTCCCATCCAAAAAGCTATTAGTTATTCCATGACTTCGCTGTTTACAACGGGCGGAATCCGTGGGAGTAAAAAGAATTTGGGAGGTACTTTTCATCCAAGAAGTTTCAATATGGGGCTTTCAAGAGCCGTTTGGGAGAAAACGAAAGGGTTTATCATCACCAGAATGGGCGAGGACATTGAGTTTTCAATTCGTGCGATTTCGTTAGGTTTTAAATCAGGATTAATTTCGGAAGCCTTCATTTACCACAAGCGAAGAACCAGCTTTTCTCAATTTTTTAAGCAACTAAAATTCTTCGGAAAAGCCCGCATAAATATTAGCCGTTTCTTCCCAAAAGAGCTTAAATTAGTTCATACATTTCCTATGCTTTTTACATTGGGATGCCTTTCAATTCCCATTTTTTATCTGATTTACAAACCGTTATTTTACGTAGGAATTATCTTTTTAGGACTTTATGTTTTACTAAATTTTATTGATTCGTCTTCGAAAAATAAAAGCATAAAGGTAGGTCTGTTGAGTGTATTAGCCGTTTTTGTTCAATTGTTCGGGTATGGCATTGGATTTATTACGGAGGGTTGGAAAAAGATTTTTGAGGAAAAAGGATTTAAACAGACGGGGGAGAAGATTGAGTATCCTTCTTAGCAAGAAATGTACGTTACATTGAAAATAACGCTATATTTGAGTAATATAAATACAAATGAACCATGTTTATGAAAATCGGTATCGACCAAGAAAAATTGTCCCTAATTATGGCATTAAAAAACTTTAAAGCTAAGAAAGAGGCTGTAAATGAAGCATTGAACGAGTATTTGAAAAACCCTCTTCGTCAGGAAGTTTTAAAAATGAAAGGCTCAGATTGCTGGGAGGGAGATTTGAACCAGATGCTTCTGGATTAAAAGTAGAACAGGTTTCTAACTGAGACGCATAGTCCTATTCATCGGATTGCCCAAACTGTTCTACTCTCAATACCGTACAAATCGAAGTAAAAATAGAATTGGTTAATTTATACTCCAAAAATATTTACCATAATTTCATCAACTTATCAACAAAATGAAAAAACTATTACTGCTTTGCACAATCCTAATCTCCTTCCAAACCATCGCTCAAAAACTTCCCTCAATTTCCGAAAAAATCGCCAATTTAAAGAAATACGATGGTTTTATGCCTTTTTATTGGAATGAGGATTCGGGGAAAATTTGGCTTGAAATTTCAAAACTTAATCAAGAGTTTTTGTATGTTTCTTCCCTTCCTGCGGGTTTGGGTTCAAACGATATTGGTCTCGACCGTGGACTATTGGGCGATGAAAAAGTGGTGTTTTTTAACAAAGTTGGACGTAAAATTATGCTCGTTCAACCTAATTTAAGATACCGTGCCATCACCAACGATGCCAATGAAAAACGGGCAATCGAACAATCTTTTGCTCAATCCACGCTTTGGGGTTTCACGGTTGAAGCCGAAGAAAATGGTAAATATTTGGTGGATGCCACCGACTTTCTAATGACTGACCCCATGGGAATTCCTGACCGTTTGAA
>JAYUIP010000220.1:0-3012 GCA_043765945.1 Arcicella sp. | reverse complement strand
GGAGTAAAACAACTTGCGATTTATCCGTTTTTTCTTCTATCGGCATTGGCTGTGGTCTTGGCACGGAGCAGGAGTCCGTCGATTTACTAACGCATATTCTTACCCATTACAAAAAACCCATATTACTTGATGCTGATGCTTTAAACATTATTTCTGAAAATAATTTACTCCTCCGCAAAATTCCCCATTACTCCATCATTACACCCCATCCCAAAGAATTTGATAGACTTTTTGGCGTTCACCATGCCATTGAAAAGCGAATTGATACTGCCATAAAAAAAGCGAAAGAACTTAATATTACAATCGTACTGAAAGGAAACAAAACCCTTATTACAAACAATGGAGAGGCTTTTTTGAATTCTACGGGTAATGCAGGCTTGGCAAAAGGTGGTTCTGGCGATGCACTGACTGGAATCATAACTGCTTTTTTGGCACAGGGTTACACGCCTTTTATTGCCGCAAAAATAGGCGTATTTATTCATGGACTTGCCGCCGACATTACCCTCAAAACCCAAAGTATGGAAAGTATGTTGATTACGGACGTAATTGAAAATTTAGGGTTGGCTTTTAATGAAATTAGTAGTTGAACCTGTTTAAACTTTTCGTTTTGGACAGAATTTGAATTCATTTATAACCTGATGACTCAAAATTTGCGAAGCATAGCATAGCTATGGTGAACAAATTTTGAGTCATCAGGTTGAAAATGAAACAATTTATACCGAAAGGAATAAGTTTAAACAGGTTCGTTTGCAGTAAGCAGTAGATAGCAAAAATTTGAGATTCTTTACTGCCGTCTGCCAACTGAAAACTACCTACCTAAATATGTGAATGATATAATTTATTCTCAAAGTAGTGTAACAAATTTTGTAATAAAATTAATAACCTTTGTGGCTCAAATTTTAATCTAAATTTAGTAATATTATGAAATTCATTGAAACAACCCCTGATTCATTAGGCAATTCTGTAAACTTATTTTATACCGATTTAGGTCGTGGAAAACCCGTAGTTTTCATTCACGGTTGGCCCCTTAATCATGCCATGTGGGAATATCAATTAGCAGAACTTCCAAAACATAATTTGCGTTGCATTGCCTACGACCGCCGTGGTTTTGGTAAGTCTGATTATCCTTGGGAAAATTATGATTATGACACTTTTGCGGATGATTTAAAAGCATTACTTGATCATTTACATTTAACCGAAGTAACCTTAGTGGGTTTCTCAATGGGTGGAGGAGAAATTGCCCGATATATTGGAAAATATGGTAGCGATAAAATCAGCAAAGTAGTCTTAATAAGTGCTGTAACGCCTTTTATGCTAAAAACGGAAGACAATTCAGAAGGGGTTGATAAGGACGTATTTGACGAAATGATTGAAAATATTGAGAAAGACCGTCCTGCATTTTTGGCAGATTTTGGTAAAAAATTCTATGGAGTAAGTATGTTTAATGATGCCGTGAGTGAACAAACTTTACAGTGGAATCAGTCACTTTGTTTGATGAGTTCGCACAGGGCTACGGTTGATTGCGTGAAAGCATTTTCGCAAACTGATTTTAGAAGTGATTTGAACATGATTGACGTGCCAACTTTAATTATTCACGGAGATTCAGATAAAACCGTACCCATTGAAGCCTCTGGAAACCGTACTTCAATGTTGTTGCCAAATGCAAAATATTTGGTGTATGAAGATGCTCCTCACGGACTTTTTATTACTGAAAAAGATAAATTGAATCAAGATTTGATTGAATTTATTAACGGAAGTAATAAATGATTTATTCAATTAGATTTTAAAAATATAAGGTTCTCTGACAATTTTTGTGGTAGGGACGAGCAAGTGTTGCCAGAGAACCAAATATAATGAATGAAAGCTTTACTTATGGTAGAGCTTTTTTTATGTTTAATAACCAAAAACGTAATAACTATTTAATAATCAAGTAGTTAATAAATATATTCTGTATGAAAAAATCAGAAGATTGGGTATAAGTGTGAATGATGTAATATATTATAACAATTGTATAACATATTAATATACCAATCTTATGACCTTTGTGTGGTAAATATTTTACTAATCTTAAAGCAATAAAGAAAATGAAAAAAGTGGTTTTAATATTATCGACATTAATGGTTTCGCTTAGTTGTTTTGCTATTTCTGTTCCTGAAAATGTAATGAGTCAAGACACGACTAACAACCCAAAAACAGGAAGAAAAACTGGAACAGATTCATTGGGAAGTAAAACGTCAGGCACTGGAACTGGTTCATGGGGAACTGGTGATAGAACTTATGACACTCAAAATCGTCCTTCACGCAAAAGTACTGGAACATCAAGTACAGGTTCGGGTTCAGGTACTTATGGTACGGGAAATGATGGATCAATTGTAGGTCAGGATTCTATGAACAGAACAAGAACTGGTGGAAAAATGTCTCAGCGAGATAGGGATATGAACAGCGAAACCATGGGTAACCAAAAAATGGGTGGTAGGAATAGTAAAACGAATGGAATGCCATCAGACGGTATTATGATGAAGGATGGCAAAGTTATGATCACTCAAAATGGTAAGACAATGCCATTAGAAAATGAGTTGACATTAGAAAATGGCACTAAAGTAATGATGGATGGTACATACATGGATAAAAATGGTTTGACCATGAGAATGAAAAATGGTGACCACATGAATATGGCTGGGAAAATGATGCCAATGAAAAGGAATAAAATGAAGTAATTTTATAGGCAGTTGATAACAAATTTGTTAGTTATTAACTGCCTAATATTTTCTCTAAACCGTAATAAACATGGATAATAACGAATCAATTGATATTTTGAATAACTTAATTGTTCTCAATAACGACAGAATTGATGGTTATAAAGCTGCCTACACCGAGACATATAAAGAAGAATTAAGAAGTATGTTCACTGATTTGCAAGAAACAAGTAGTCAGTGCAAGACTGAGCTGGAAGCTGAAGTTAAGCGATTAGGTGGTACGCCCGAAGAAGGTACAATGATTTTGGGTAAATTA
>JAYUIP010000219.1:0-3013 GCA_043765945.1 Arcicella sp. | reverse complement strand
TTAATTATCTCCAACACCTCTTTTGAAAAGGTAGATTTTGAAAATAATTCCTGAGCTCGGTCAAATTTTTCCTTAAATAGATTTCCTCCTTGTAAATGGTCAATTGCTACATCATAAGTGTTTCTTTGAAAGATATAACCTCTTTAAATATTTTTATGGTAATTGATGGTTATCTAAAAATCAGCAAGCATCTGTATTTGTGTAAATAACAATATCTTCACTTTAGCAATGAATTTGTTCATGGGAATTATAAACATCAACTCGCCATATAAATGTACGTTCCTCTTTGGTTAACTGCTTAAAAAGATTGGCGATAATGTATTTTATTTCTTCATTACAAGACCTAATTGGATGTTCCGCTTTTACATTAAGCACAAATTTCTCATTTTGATATAATCCACCAAAATCAACGTCAGATAACCATGTGTGAGAATTTTTTTTTGTGTTTTATTTTCAGCACAAAATATAGTTCTCAATTTTGATTTTAAATCCTCTATGGGTATTGTTTCAACCATGTCATTATATTTTTTATTGATTCTATAAGAGATTTAACATCAATTTCACTTACTCCGTTCGAAGACTTTCATCCCACTTACTGACGACAGACCAATCAGCTTCAAATTCTAAATCCGTCGTTATTTTTTCCGCAAACACAGTATATAGGCTCGATAGGATCAATGACTGTTCATAGTCATGAACCTTGAAAGATTTGTATGAATTGTCTTTACTTTTATTTCGGCTTGTAGGCAATTTTCTATTTCTGGCGTTATCAAAATCAAAAAAATCTTGAATATCTAACGTCTTACAGATTTTAGCTTTCAGACAAAGTTCAAACGAATATCCGCTTAGATAGTAAGCGTCATCAAAAAAATTATTTTGCAATAAAAATTCTGCAACTCTAAGTTTTTCATCTGATAAATTTATAATTTCTGTTCTCAAACTGCAATCTTTTTTACTGAAATTACTGAATAAAAACCGAAACTAAATACTCATATAGTTCTTGATAATACAGAATAATTCTACTTTATACTTAAAACCAAAAAAATCCATAAAAAAAAAGTTACCCAGACGGAAACCATCTGGGTAATCTTAGTAAATAGTTCTACACCTATTAAGTACAAAGATATACTATTTTTATATTCATTGTCAAGGGAAATTTAGATTATTTTATTGAATATACGTCATTATTGATTAAACGGAAGATAAGCGGGGGTAATTTGCATTTTATGCTTAAATTTGTGGTTCAAAAATACGCTTGTGAAGCCCATAGAACGCCATCTGATCCATATTCTTGAAGAACGGAAAAAACAATCACTTTTTCGTACTTTACGAACTCCAAAAAACCTCGTAGATTTTTGCTCCAACGATTATCTTGGATTTTCCCAAAAATTAGAGCAAAATTCTGAAATTTATAGTTTTCCAACTGGAGCAACAGGCTCGAGACTTTTGGCTGGGAACACCCAATTTGTGGAAGATTTAGAACAAGAAATTGCCGATTTTCACGGGGCAGAAGCAGGGCTAATTTTCAATTCTGGATATGATGCCAACGTAGGACTTTTATCGTGTTTACCACAAAAAAATGATTTACTCTTTACCGACGAACTCATCCATGCCAGCATGATTGATGGTGCAAGATTAAGTTATGCCACAAGGTATAGATTTAAGCATAATGATGTAGAGGATTTGGAGAGAAAATTAGAAATAGCCCAAGCCCCCCAACCCTCAGAGGGGGAGCTAAAGTTGGACTCAATGATTCCCCCTCTGGGGGTTAGGGCGACCGACGCTTCGGGGCTTTTTATTGCTCTCGAATCGGTCTATTCAATGGATGGCGACCTTGCTGATTTGGAAGCAATCGTTGATTTATCGGAAAAATACGAAGCAAATTTAATCGTGGATGAAGCCCATGCAACGGGTGTCTTTGGTAAAAATGGAAGAGGTTTAGTCTCTGAATTAGGATTAGAGGATAAGGTTTTTGCCCGTATTGTCACCTTCGGAAAAGCGTTGGGGTGTCACGGAGCCATTGTTTTGGGAAGTAAGAATTTAAGAGACTATCTGATAAATTTTGCTCGCCCTTTTATCTACTCTACCGCTGCCCCAATGCACACCCATGAGAGCGTTCGGCAAGCCTATCAATTGCTAAAATCTCCAAATTTTTCAAATGAAAAAATTCATTCATTAATTCGTTTTTTTAAAGAACAAGCTACGCAAGTAGCTGATTTAGAATTAATTGAGAGCCCTTCGGCAATTCAGTGTATCATTATTTCAGGAAATGAGAAATGCAGAGAAGTGGCTTCAAGATTGCAAAATGAGGGCTTAGATATTCGTCCAATCGTATCTCCAACCGTTCCGAAAGGGAAGGAGAGATTGAGGATTTGTTTACATGAATTTAATACGGAGGAAGAAGTTTCAAGAATATTTAATGTATTGAAAAATATGGAAAATTTACCTCATACCTCACATCTCATACCTCATAACTTATCATGAAATACATCATCGCAGGCATCGGAACTGAAATCGGTAAGACCTTCATTTCCAGTATATTAACGGAATCTTTACAGGCAGATTATTGGAAGCCTGTGCAATCGGGAGCTTTGGATTTTACGGATTCTGATACGGTTAAAAGTTTAATTTCCAATCACAAAACGGTCTTTCATCCAGAGACATATCGTCTCACTGAACCCATGTCTCCACACGCTGCGGCGGCAATTGATGGCGTTGAAATTGAGCTGTCAAAATTTCAATTACCACAAACTGATAATCATCTCATCGTTGAGTTGGCAGGTGGAATTATGGTGCCTTTAAACGACCAAGAAACAAATTTAGATTTAATCAAAAAGTTGAATATTCCCGTGATTTTGGTTTCTAAAAACTATTTAGGCTCAATCAATCATACTTTGCTATCCGTAGAGGTTTTGAAAATGAATAATATCCCAGTTAAAGGTTTGATTTTCAACGGAGAACGGAACAAATATTCAGAAGATTTTATTTTGAATTACACGGGTTTGAAATGTTT
>JAYUIP010000218.1:0-8418 GCA_043765945.1 Arcicella sp. | reverse complement strand
AGTTCAATAATCCCTGCACATTTTCGTATCTCGAAAGCCCTTCAACGGTTTTATCTTCGTGCAATTCCTTCAATAAACCCGAGGCTTTTGCAATATGTGAAGCCACTTCATACGCATCTTTTTTGCCCGATTCCGCCATGATTTTGAACGACTTAATCAGCGTGGCAAAACCGTCAATCGTTTCGGATAATCTTCCCGTTTGGTATTGTTTAATGTTGGAGATTACTTCCCAAATTGAAATCTGTTGTTCGTTGGCAGTAATGGAGATTTTGGCAATGGTTGTGTCACCAATTCCACGTTTTGGCAGGTTAATAATTCTTTTAAAAGCCTCTTCATCATTTTGATTGATGGTGTATCTGAAATATGCCAGTAAATCCTTAATCTCACGACGTTGGTAGAAGGAAGTTCCACCAATAATTCGGTATTTAATGTTCAATTTTCGTAAGGATTCTTCAAAAGTTCTGGATTGAGAATTGGTACGGTAAAGTATGGCAAAATCCGTATTCCGAAGCCCCAAGTTCATTTTTGACTCAAAAATATGGGTCGAAATTAATCGTCCTTCTTCATTATCCGAACCTGCTTTCACTAATTCAATCAATGAACCTTCTTCATTTTCAGTAAAAACAGTTTTTTGTAATTGATTCTTATTTTTGGCAATAATTGAGTTAGCGGCTTCCACAATATTTTGCGTAGAACGGTAATTTTGTTCCAATTTAATGGTGGTCATTTCTGGGTAATCTTTCCCCAAATTCAAGATGTTATCAATGCTCGCCCCACGGAAGGCATAGATGGATTGTGCATCATCGCCCACCACACAAAGATTCTGCGAAATATCGGATAACTTCTTGACAATCAAGTACTGAGAAACGTTTGTATCCTGAAACTCATCCACCATAACGTACTTAAATTTCCGTTGATATTTGTCTAAAACGGCAGGATGGTCACGAAAAAGAATGTTGGTATTGTACAACAAATCATCAAAATCCATGGCGTTGGCTTGGAAACAACGGAGGGCATAAATTTTATAGAGTTTACCCATTTCTGGCAATTTTGCCGCCGTATCGTCCGCCGAGATTATTGGATTATTTGCGTATTCATCGGGACCAATCAGTCGGTTTTTTGCTCCCGAAATACGGTTGAAAACGACATTTGCTTTATAAACTTTATCGTCCAGTCCACGCTCTTTAACGATGCTTCGGATGAGCGATTTTGAGTCGTCGGTATCATAGATGGAGAAGTCGGAAGTATAACCCAAATGCCTTCCATCGAAACGAAGAATCTTGGCAAAAACGGAGTGGAAAGTCCCCATCCAGAGGTTTTTGGCATCATTTCCAATAATTTTTTCAACTCTCTGACGCATTTCTCCTGCGGCTTTATTAGTAAAAGTCAGCAATAAAATTTGGAAAGGGTCAATGCCTTTTTCGATGAGATACGCCGTGCGGTAGGTCAGAACACGGGTTTTGCCCGAACCCGCCCCCGCAATAATCATCAGTGGTCCGTTAATATGTTGTACCGCTTCTTGCTGCGGTTGATTTAATCCTTCTAAGTAATTCATTTATTGTATTTTCTAACTCCAATGCGAAAACATCGGGTTACAGCAATTTTGTTTCTAATATTTCTCTAAATTTTCTCAGAATTGAGATGATTTTTAAAAGGTCTTCTCTGTCTGTGCTGTCAAAAGTTTTAGAGACGCAATAGGTCCGTTTTTCCATCGTAATAAATCGCCAACTTTGTCCTACCACTTCACATCCATAAAGAGGTTTATCATCATCATTTTTAGCTTGTCCAATCAAAAATGCCTCTAATAACTGAGCCATTGGGTCACCTGTTGGATTTTTGCCAGGTTTATACTCTTGAAAATGAAAAAAAGGACGTATCATGTAATCTAACAAACCTTTAGCAACCACGAAATCTGCCTTAACAGATAAGTTATGCCCTTCAACTTTTGCTTCTAATTTCTTATCAAAAAAAGAGACAAAATTAGGGTTTTCCATCACGAGTCCTAATTCAAGAATTGGACTGATAAATTTCATTTTCAAATCCTCTTCGCTCCATGTACTTACCTTGTAAAATTTTTGAGTGAGATACTCAAAATTCCCTTCTTCTCTACTATCAAATTTAGGATTCTGCACATTAAGCCACTCTTCCATTAGTGGAGAGACATTTGGAATATCTATTTTAGTAAGCCCAAAGGTCAAAATCATTTCACCTTCACGCCATTCTTTTTTCTTTGCCATCGTTGAATTGCCTTGTATATTTACAAAAATACAAAAAGTAACACAAAATGAATCAAACCAGAAAAATAAGAGAAAACGAAATAGATTTAATTACCTTTTTATTGGAAAAACTTAACTTAAATGTATCGAATTATCCAATAAATGAAGAGGTTTTTGAGTACGAAGGAGGGAAAATGGGAAGTATCAGTCTAAATAATAATCCAGACGCTTATGCAGGAGATTTGATACAAGTAGAATACATTGACACCGACAATACGCCCGTAATGATTACGCTCACACACGATAGGGAAGGACAATTATTAGATTTAGATTTCTGGAAAACCGATTTCTCAAAACTACTCAAATACCCAACGATTGAGGAAATTGTTTTTAGGTATGAATTATGAGGTATTAAAAAACACATACCTCATAATTCATACCTTATACCTAACGATTATCCCGCCATTATTCCGCCATCAATTGGCAAAGCGTGACCAGTGATAAATGAAGCGGCATCTGAACATAACCACACAATTGCCTCTGCGATTTCCTCGGGTTGTCCAAAGCGTTTCATCGGGATTGAGGCTTCCATTTTATCCTTCATATCATCCCCAATAACATCAAACATTCCCGTTACCATTGGCGTGATTGTGAAGACTGGACAGGCAGCATTTACTCTAATGCCCTTTTTTGCGTATTCTAATCCCGCAGATTTTGTCATACCAACAACAGCGTGTTTACTGGCGGCATAAGCCACATTTTTGGGAAAACCAGACAATCCCGCAATGGATGCCACATTGACAATTGCTCCCGAACCCTGCCCTAACATCACGTTCAATTCCGCCCGCATACACATAAATACGCCCGTGGTGTTGACTGCCATCACCTTTTCAAAATTGTCGGTTGGATACTTATTTGTACTTGTCCAAATGCCACCAATTCCAGCGTTATTGATGCCGCAATCTAATCGCCCATAGACCTCTACGGTCTTGGAAATCAGATTATTAACTGATTCTTCGTGGGCAACATTACATTCAATGAAAGTAGCTTCTCCGCCCTTGTCTTGAATCATTTTTACGGTTTCATGACCGCCTTCAACCGCCACATCCGAAACCACCACTTTTGCTCCACGCTCTGCAAATAATAAAGCTGTTGCTCTACCTAAACCCGATGCTGCCCCCGTTATCATGGCAACTTTACCCGTAAAATCTTGTGTCATTTTATTTAATTTATTGAGAATTGTTTATTAATTATTTAGCCACAAAGGCTCTAAAACACTAAGAAAACGCATTTTTTTAACCTATTCTTTGTGCCTTGGTGTCTTGGTGGCGTAAGTTAAATGATTGCAGCTAAATATAAAGTTGAAATTAAGTTTTTTATTTTGTTAATCTATCAAAAATCAGTAAGTTTCATTAGTTATTGCCCAAATAGATTTATACATTTGGTAATAAATCTTCAAAACGCAAAACAATTTACTTCATCATTTTGTAGATTATCTTGTAAGTCACGACACTCAACTAAATAGTTTGTAAAATTAATTTTCCATAAAAATTCATTCATCAGGAAAATCAAGTTTTTATCAAATATCCAAATTAATCATGCCAAATCAAGGCAGATTCGCCCTCAAATTTGTAGTTTTGTTCCCATATAAAGTAAGTATAACTTAAAACCATTAGTTTTTCTGATAATCGCCAATATGTATTCCGATTTTCCAAAATCGTTTGTCTATTATTTTTAAACCCATATCAGTCCAAAACTATAATCCTTCCGAAAAATGAGTAATTTCCAACAACGAGTTGAACCCCAGGTGGAACCCCTTTTAGTCGAAGATCCAAATCGCTTCGTGCTATTTCCCATTAAACACAATGATATTTGGCAATTTTATAAAAAAGCTGAAGCCTCTTTCTGGACTGCCGAAGAAATTGACCTTTCGCAAGATACAAATGACTGGGAAAACCGCCTCAATGATGGCGAAAGACACTTTATCTCGCACGTTTTAGCCTTTTTTGCTGCCTCAGATGGTATCGTGAATGAGAATTTAGCGGTTAATTTCCTTTCAGAAGTACAGTATGCCGAAGCCAAATGTTTCTATGGTTTTCAGATTATGATGGAGAATATTCACTCAGAAACCTATTCGTTGCTGATTGATACTTACATTAAAAATCCAACCGAAAAAGACAAAATGTTACGGGCAGTTGATACGATTCCGTGCGTGAAAAAGAAGGCAGATTGGGCTTTGCGTTGGATTAATGACGGTAATTTTGCGGAGCGTTTAATTGCTTTTGCTGCCGTTGAAGGAATTTTCTTTTCAGGTTCTTTCTGTTCAATTTTCTGGTTAAAAAAGCGTGGTTTAATGCCTGGACTTTCATTCTCGAACGAATTGATTTCCAGAGACGAAGGTTTGCATTGTGATTTTGCTTGTATGTTATATACCGACCACATCAAAAATCAATTAGACCCAGAGTCAATTTATACGATTATTTTGGATGCGGTTTCGATTGAAAAAGAATTTGTAACGGATGCTTTGCCAGTTTCTTTAATCGGAATGAATGCAGAATTGATGTGTGAATATATTGAGTTTTGTGCCGACCGTTTGTTGGTGGCTTTGGGCTTAGAAAAACAATTCAACGCTCAAAATCCTTTCGATTTTATGGAAATGATTTCATTGCAGGGCAAAACAAACTTCTTCGAGAAAAGAGTGGCAGAATACCAGAAATCAGGGGTAATGTCAGAGAAAGAGTCAATGGCATTCTCTTTGGATGAAGATTTCTAAAATACTTTTTGCTTAGCAAAAGATTAGACCACGGATGACACAGATTTTGCAGATTTACACGGATTTTTATATAATTGTATCCGTGTAAATCCTAAAAATACGTGTCATCCGTGGTCTAATTTTTTACTCCCTTTCCATACTCCGTCTTACATCTTTTTCTTTAATGGAATCTCGTTTGTCATAGAGCTTTTTTCCTTTCGCTAAGGCAATATCAATCTTGGCAAAACCACGATCAGAGATGTACATCCGAGTGGGAACCATCGTTAGACCCACGTCTTTCAAACTGTTTTGGAGTTTGCGTAATTCACGTTTTGTCAATAATAATTTTCTATCTCGCAAAGGGTCGTGGTTGTAATGCGTTCCTTCGTTATACTTAGAAATATTCATCTGACGGATATACAATCCTTCTCCCAAAAACAGACAATAAGCATCCGTCAAGTTTACTTTCCCTTGACGAATAGACTTAATTTCCGTTCCCATCAGCATAATTCCAGCCGTATATTTTTCTAAAAAAGAATACTCGAAAGATGCCCTCCGATTCTTGATTTCTACGTTTTTTTCTATTTTATCTTTCATGTTTCAATGATAGAATGACAGAGTGATAGAATGATTGAATAATGGACTGTGCATTACACGGATGTAAAACATTCTATCATTCAATCATTCTATCATTCAATCATTGATTATTTAGAGCTATAATTCGGTGCTTCCTTAGAAATTGAAACGTCGTGTGGATGGCTTTCTTTCACCCCTGCCGAGGTAATTTTTACGAATTGAGCCTGTTTTAAAGCCTCAATATTACCCGCACCACAATAACCCATTCCCGCTTTTAGTCCGCCCACCATTTGGTAAATAATTTCCGTAACTGAACCTTTGAAAGGTACTCGCCCCACGATTCCTTCGGGTACTAATTTTTTAATGTCATCCTCGGCATCTTGGAAATAACGGTCTTTTGAACCATCTTCCATTGCCTCAACCGATCCCATTCCACGATATGATTTGAACTTACGACCTTCAAACAGCACAACCTCACCTGGGGCTTCATCCGTTCCTGCCAACATTGAACCCACCATAATCGAACTCGCACCACCCGCAATTGCCTTCACAATATCCCCTGAAAAACGGATACCACCATCGGCAATAATTGGAACGTCCAAATCCGCCACTGCCTTTGCGGCTTCATAAACGGCTGATAATTGGGGCATTCCAACACCTGCAATAATACGAGTAGTGCAAATACTGCCTGGACCAACGCCCACTTTAACGGCATCTGCCCCAGCCTCTGCCAATGCCCTTGCACCCGCACCCGTTGCCACATTTCCACACATTACTTCCAATTTTGGAAACGCCTTTTTTACCGATTTCAAAGCCTCAATCACCCCTTTTGAATGTCCGTGGGCGGTGTCAATACTCACCACATCAACACCCACCTTCACGAGTGCTTTCACACGGTCGAGCAAATCGGGCGTGACACCCACTGCTGCACCAACTCGCAAACGTCCTAATGGGTCTTTGCAGGCATTTGGGTGGCTTTTTCGCTTGATAATATCCTTATAAGTAACCAATCCGATGAGTTTATATTCTTCATCAACGATGGGTAATTTTTCAATTTTATATTCCTGCAAAATCACCTCCGCATCATCCAAAGAAGTTCCTTTTTTGGCAGTAATCATCTTCTCGGTGGTCATTACTTCCGTTACTGAACGAGTCATATCTCGTTGAAAACGTAAATCACGATTGGTTAAAATTCCCACTAATTTCCCTTCGTTATTGATGATTGGAATACCGCCAATTCTGGATTCTCGCATGATTTTTTGAGCTTCGCCAATACTTTTATCTTCCGTTAAAGTGATGGGGTCAATAATCATTCCCGACTCCGAACGCTTCACTTTTCTAACCTGTTCAGCCTGTTGGGCAATGGTCATATTTTTGTGAATGATACCTATTCCACCATTCTGAGCCATAGCAATAGCCAAATCAGCTTCGGTAACGGTATCCATTGCAGCGGAAAGAATTGGAATGTTGAGTGTAATGTTTTTGGTAAGTCTGGTAGTGGTTGTAACTTCACGTGGAAGGACTTCTGAGTAGGCAGGTAGGAGAAGCACATCGTCATACGTGAGGGCTTCAAAAAGGAACTTTGATGAGTCTAACATGGCAAATATCGTTGATATTGTTATTTGCAAGTCAAAGTTACTGTGAAATTTGTACTTTTAAAAGATTTTGGGTTTTAATTTGTTAATCTGACGATTCAATACCTTAAAAATAAGCATCAATAATTCTGATGACAAAAAGTAAAAATCAACTATATTTGTGTAAATTAAACTTCAAACATGGTAGCAACACTGGAAAGAAAATCAAGGATTCGTGTTCGTACAATTCCTAAAATCCCCGAAGCATTGGTTTATGAAACCTTAGACGGGAAGCCTTTTTATTATAAAGGTTACAGAGAAGTATTGTCCAAAAAGAAAACCCTTGAAGAAATTATGGGATGTAGCACCCTACAAGCTGAATTAGTAAGTTATATCATGAAAGCCATTTTCAGAAATGCTTTCTTCGATGATTACAGAATTTATTGCAATGAAATAGGTAATCATATTGACCACAAAAACAACCTTTCAAATGACATTGCTATTTTTGAAAAGTCTGTAATGACACCCGATAAAATCAATACAAAATACGCTGATGTTCCTGCAAAAGTTGTGGTTGAGATTGACATAAAAGCGGATATTTCAGACCCAGAAGATAGCGGGTATGTGTATCGCAAAACTCAGAAATTATTAGATTTTGGTACTGAAAAAGTTATTTGGGTTTTCTCACTTTATGGCAAAGTATTGATCGCTGAACAAGGGCAAGATTGGATTACGAGAAGTTGGGATAAAGACGTGGAATTGCTTAACGGGCATACTTTTAATATGGAAAAACACCTTCGAAAAGAGGGAATCATTCAATAAATTACTGTTAAAAAAAAGGTTACACAGGAACGCCTGCCGCAGAGAGCCACAGAGAAAAAAATTGAGAACCACAGAGAAAGGTCTAATTCAAACTCTGTGGTTCTTTTCTTTTAACTCTGTGGCTCTCTGCGGCAGGCGTTCCTGTGTAACCTCGTTTTCTCATGTACAAAATAAAAAATATACTATTTATCTTGTTAATAATCAATTCATTATCAACTTATTCCCAATCAAAAAAATACAACTTTTCTCAACCCAAAATGGGTTCGCCATTGAACATTACTTTATATATTGATGATTCAACAAAAGCGAATCAAATCGCCACAGAAGCCTACAAAATTGCGGATTCTTTAAATTTAATTTACAGTGATTATTTGGAAAATAGTGAATTAAACTTGTTGAGCAAAAAATCTGGAACGAATGAATTTACAAAGGTTTCACCCGCTTTGTGGGATATTTTAAATTTATCCATAAAAGCATC
>JAYUIP010000217.1:0-3031 GCA_043765945.1 Arcicella sp. | reverse complement strand
ATTTAACTCAAAAGCAACCTTTAATCGTTCATTTAAAAAGTTTACGGGCAAGGCACCGAAGGAATTTTGGAGGTTTGATTAAGGACGAATGCTACTCGTTCCTACCTTTCATTTTTCAAAAATTTCCAAAATCGACACACTATTCGGTTCAATATTTAAAGTGTTTTTTACTTCTAAACTTCTGTTGTTAATGACATCTTTTGCGGTGAAATTAGTAGCTAAAATCTCTTGAAATTTACTTAAATTCAAAGTTTTTGATTCTTTATTTTTATTCAAAACCACCATCACTTTTTGCTTTTCATTATATCTAAATTGTACGTAGATTCCATCTGTTGGGGCAAAATGCTTTAATTTTCCAGTATGAATCACGGGCGTACTTTTTCTCCATTGTAATAAATTTGTTATGAATTCCTGTGCTTCTTTTTCTTTTGAATTTAACCCAGTATTCGTAAAAATATTTTTAACGTCACCAATCCAACCGCCTGGCATATCACTTCTGATTTCTCCATGTTCTTCGCTTTTAGGATTGGTCACTAAAATTTCCGTTCCGTAATAAATTTGTGGTATTCCTCCTGTGGTTAACAAAAATGCCATTCCCATTTTAAATTTATCATAATCTTCGTGCAATTGTGTATACAATCGACTCATGTCGTGATTGTCTGGAAAAATGACTAAATCATTCGGATTGGCATACAAAAAATCATTGGAAAGCGTTTGATAAATTTTTGAAAGTCCTTGTTCCCAAATTTTATCATCACCATTCAGTCGTACATAGCCTTCATTTGAACCAAATCGTGGGTCGGTCTTACTGAAATTTGTAATCGCATACCCGTGATAGGACGTTTTTGGTTGATTATTTTCCAACATCGGATTAATCCAGAGTGCCGTCATTCCTAAATTTTGAATATAATCCAAATGTTGAACAATGCCTTCAATATCTCCTCCATGTCTGCCCGTCAAACTCTTTCGGTCTAATGAATCTTTGTAAGAAATAACGTTATCATTTTCAAGTTTTCCATTCGCAAAACGGTCAGGCGTAATCAAATACATCACGTCACTGGTGTTAAATCCCACTCTTTCGGATGAACTCTTCTGTCTTTTCAATAATTTATAGGTGTAGGAAAAGGAAGTTTTCGATTTATTTTCAAATACTATTTCAACATTTCCCGCTTTTGTTTGGGGTGAAATAGTTAAGTCAATAAACAAATAATTTGGGTTGCTAACTTTGTTTACTTTATTGATAATCAACCCTTTATAATTAATTTTTGGGGTATATATGGAAATATCTTTTCCGTGAATCAATAATTACAAAGTAGGATTTTTCATACCCACCCACCAATTTAATGGTTCGACGTGTTGAACGATACTTTGTCCAGAAGCGATATTCTGGATAATAAGAATTACTGAAAGATATTTTTTCATAAATGTTAGTATTTTGATTTATTGAGTTCAAAAAAAACTGCATAACAAACGCTATGCAGTTTCATCACTAACCATTTTTATTGTTTTTACTTAACTTTCGTAGCCTTGTAAGTTGGATTTGCTGCATCTTTCAAATTCAATTCAAAGTCATACGTTCCAGGTGTGGCAATGAAGTTTTCACCGCCTGATTTCAAGCCTCCCGACGTTCCAATTGCTTGGGCGGCAGCGGCAGTTGTGCCATAATTTGTTCCCCAATCATCTCCCAGACGGAATTTGAATTGGTCGGCTTTCAAGACTATTCCTTTGATAAACCACGTTTCCGTTGATAAATCGTAAGTGAATTTCTGATCGGGTTTGTCTCCCCAACCTGTGATGGTTGCCGCTCCCACGATGCCCCACGGAGCATATTTTGTGATGGTGTAGGTTAATTTTTTGAAATCAACTACTACTAAAACGTACTGCATGACTGCACAGAGGTTTGTAATAGCGGTTGTAGAGTAATTCAAAGCCTTTATTTTCACCTTCAAGAAAAGCCTGTTTGATGAAAAATTCATCATCAACCACCTTCCCAAGTTGTTTGGGTTGGAACTTTGGAGCTTCAAAATCAGACTCGAAAAGAATACTTTCAGATATGAGATTTATTAAAATATTATTGACGAGAGATACTATTTTTTATGGGAATTGTTCAATTTAAGAGTACAGACAAAAAATGAGGGGCTTACCCTTAGTTGGAATGGAAAAATTAATAAAATATTTTATTTTATTTTTAAATATTTTATTAATTGCTTGTAAATCTGATAGATAAGTAATCCAATAATTCCGCCAACGCCATCCGCTAATGCATCAAACCAATCAAAACTTCGATTAAAATTTCGGGGTAAACTTCCTTGCCAAAACTCAATGGCAATGCCATAAATTGTTGCAATCAAGATAATTAACCAATATTTTGAAGTATGGAAAAACCAGAAAAATGTAAAACCTGCGAAGGCAATGAAATGACTTATTTTATCATTCGGTTGTCCTGTTGGTAAATTTTTGCTTGGCATTGTACAAAGAACAAATATTAAAACAGTCCAAAAAATGGCTGTATATTTGGAAGAAATCAAGGTTTTTATTCTGTCAATCATAGAACAAAATTACTGATTTTACGTACATTTCCGTTTACCGTGAACCGTTTACCATTTACCGAAAAACGCATGAAAAATAGTTTTGAAGATATATATGAAGTAGTAAAACTTATCCCCGAAGGACGAGTAACTTCCTACGGTGCAATTGCTGAATACCTCGGTTCAAAAGGTGGGGCAAGATTCGTAGGTTGGGCAATGAATGCCAGTCATGGCGACCCAAATGTTCCCGCCCATCGAGTCGTTAATCGTGCGGGTGTACTGACGGGTAAAAATTTCTTTGGTGAAAACAGAATGCAAGAACTCCTTGAAAGTGAAGGACTTACGATTGAAAATGATAAAATAAAAAATTTCAAAAATGTATATTGGATTCCGAAAGAGGAATTGCTTTGATAGTTGGAAGTAGGCAGTTTTCAGTAGGTAGTTTTCGCAGTGGAGCCCTTGTATTCAACCACCGCCAACTGCCAACTATCAACTGCCTACTT
>JAYUIP010000216.1:0-3039 GCA_043765945.1 Arcicella sp. | reverse complement strand
CAATAATTTGAAAGTCGTTTGAGGTGGCAATGGTATTCAATAAATCTAATAATCCTAATAGTTTCTGAAAAGGCGGAATGGTCTGCAAAAATATCATTTCTCTCGCCACTCTGTCCCTTGTTTTTCCAGATATTAAAATGCCCGATTTTGCTTTATCAAATAGATTTCTAATCGGTTGTGTTTCAGCATTTTCAAAGAACCCTCGTCCTAAAAAATCTTCCTTGAATTGCACTACGATTGAACGGGCAGAATTCTCATTTCCGATGCCGTCGTTCTTCCAACAATGCGGCACATTTGCTCCTAATAAAACTAAATCTCCTTCTTTAAAATCTGCCACCTGATTACCCACAAAGCGTTTCCCTTCACTTTTGAGGATAAGTGTTAATTCAAATTCGGGATGAAAATGATAGGGGGCATCAAAGTAGGGAAGATTGAACTGACGGAATAAAAATGAGCCGTCGGTGGTATTGGCTAATTGTTCAAGGGAGACTTTCATGCAAAAGTAGGGGTTAGGGGTTGGGGATTAGGGGTTGGGGAAATTATAAACTAAAAATTTCTAACTCCCAACAACTAAAACCTAAAACCTGTTTTATTGATAAAATTGCACAAAAAATGGCAAAAAATGATAATAAGTGTCTGAAAACTAATGAATTACTTTGTGAAAGATTTAATACTAAACAAAAATAAACGCATGAATGTAATAACTGAATTGCCAGAATTAATCCAAAATTATACCATTACGGAGGAGCAACAAGCTGATTATCAAGTAAATGGGCATATTTTATTAAGAAATATTTTAAATCAAGATGAGGTAAATAGTTATCGTGATGTCATCGTAGAAGTTGCCGACCGTTTTAATACTGAAAAACGAAAAATGGAAGACCGTGACACTTACGGAAAAGCGTTTTGCAAACTATGAATCTTTGGGAGGTTGATGAGGACGTTCGTAAATTCACTTTGGCAAAGCGTTTCGGTAAGATTACCGCTGATTTAATGGGCGTTGAAAAAGTAAGAATTTATCATGATCAAGCCTTGTTTAAAGAAGCGAGTGGCGGACATATTCCATGGCATCAAGATCAGTATTATTGGTCCCTCGAAACCAAGAATACAATCACAATGTGGATGCCTTTGATGAATATTTCTGTGGAAATGGGAATGTTAACTTTTGCTTCGGGTTCGCAGGAATTAGGTTTTATGGGTAATCTTGAAATTTCGGATAAATCGGAGGAAGTTTTAGGGAATTTAGTAAAAGAAAAGGGCTACCCAATTACACGGGCGGAAGTAATGCAAGCGGGTGATGCGACTTTTCATGCGGGTTGGACTTTGCATTCAGCACCTGGCAATTATCTGGATAAAACAAGGGAAGTTATGACGATTATTTTGTGGAGGCCAGAGCAATAATTACTGAACCCAAAAACAAAAACCAAGAAGCCGACCGTCTGAGATGGTTCAAGGGCTTGCCCGTGGGCAGTTTAGCGGCTTTGGAGATTAATCCAGTGGTGTAGTTATCAGTAATTAATTATTGATAATTAGTTATTAGTGTTTACAAATACCTGATTATCAATGACTTAAATTTATGTTTCAATGTCTTGTGATAATCAGTAACAAACAAATAGTAACCAATAACTAATCAGTGCTTTGGGCAGCCACAATCGTTTTTCTTGAATAATCCCCACAAAAAGCCTTTTTTACGACGACGTTTCCCAACTTTTTTTGAAACCGATGAAGTTTCAGAAACATTGGTTTTCTTTTGCGAAATGTTGTTCGATGCTTCGGTTTCAACTTGAAAACAAGCAAAAATAACGGTTAAAAAAAGTATCTTCTTCATGTAATGACAATTAAAATAAGCTGACTAAATTAACAACGAAAAAGCCATGCCAAATTGTATAAAATTGTTGGAATGCAGATAACGCAGATGCCTTCGGCAACGCAGATTTACGCAGATTATTAAAATAGAACATGATAAACTCTAAAATTAATGTTTTGAAAAACACCAAAAAATCTGCGTAAATCTGCGTTTCTGAAAGAACCTGCGTCATCTGCGTTCCAACACTTACTAAAACTTACTCTTCAAATAATTTATCGCTAAACTATAAGCATCATCTCCTGCAACTTTATCATATTTTGGATTTGAGGGATTGGCGAAAGCGTGTTCTGCATCATAGTTTTTCACTTTCACCGTTTTGCCAGCCGTTGCCATATCTTTCTCAAATTGAGCCACAACTGCGGGCGAAATCCATTGTTCTTTTGCTGCAAAAAGTCCTAAAACATCACAATTAAGCGTTTTTAGTTTTTCCACGTCCTTCTCTGGCATTCCGTAATATATCACGCAACCTACTGCTTGTTTACCTTCCAACAAGGCTGATTTCAACGATAATCCTCCACCAAAACACCAACCTACCGAAGCAATTTTGGCCTCTTTTCCAGCATAATCAATTCCGCCTTGAATGATGGATGCCAAACGCTTTTGGTCGGCTCCTTCCATTAATTTTCCAGCTTCATCTGGCGTTGTTGCTATTTTGCCATCATACATATCTATGGCAATTACGTTTACATCTTTTAAATCGTTATAAAACGTTTCAGACTGTTTTTTGATGTAATCGTTTAAACCCCACCATTCTTGATAAACAAAAAGATATTTGTTAGATTTTGTGGCAGATTTAATCAAATAAGCATTTGCCATTTGTCCGTCTGGGGTCTTAAATTTAATTATTTCGCCACCTGCCGTGCTTACGTGCGTGTATGGGAGCGGAGCGTCGTGGGCTTTTTGAAAGCCTTTAGTCGAAGCCATTAATTGCATATCGTCTTTGTTGCAATTGGCTTTTGAAGCGGATGAGCAACAACTTTGCGAAAGTCCGAGATAGCTTACGGTTGAAACGGCAAGGGTTAAAAGTAATTTTTTCATGGAGTATTTAGTTTTTGTTTGTGAGTTATTAACTGATAAATTTGAGAAAAAGTTTTGGGTTGGATTGTTTGTTTGCAGTAGGGGCGTATCGCATACGTCCTTGTACGAAATGGGCGTATGCGATACGCCCCTAC
>JAYUIP010000215.1:0-3039 GCA_043765945.1 Arcicella sp. | reverse complement strand
GCCAACCTTGTCCCATTTCTTACACAATCTGTGGCAGGACTCAGAGGACAGTTAGCGGTTTATGGCAATGATTATCCTACCTCGGACGGAACAGCAGTCCGTGATTATATCCATGTAGTTGATCTGGCAAAAGCTCACGTCTCGGCATTAAACTTGCTACTGAAACAACCAAAAGGACGTTATTACGATTTTTTCAATATCGGAACGGGCAAAGGAAGTTCAGTTTTGGAAGTAATCACTGCCTTTGAAGAAGCCACTGGTTTGAAGGTTGATTACGCCATAAAACCAAGACGTGAAGGCGATGTAATAGCGGTTTATGCAGATTGTACAAAATCAAAAAATATATTAGGCTGGCAAACCGAAAAGACGCTCAAAAATGCTTTGGGAGATGCTTGGAATTGGCAGAAGAAAATAACTTAAAAATCGTTCGTTTTTGTCTGAATTTGGATTCGTTGGATTAAAAGATTTTTGGGATTTTGTACATGAACTTTAATCCAAAAAATCCCCTAATCTGTCGAATCCAAATTCAGACAAAAGAATTACTAATTGACTAAAAAATCATGAAAAAAATACTAATCACAGGCGGGGCGGGATTTATTGGCTCACACGTTGTCCGACTTTTTGTTACCAAATATCCTCAGTATCAGATAGTTAATCTTGATAAATTGACTTATGCGGGGAACTTAGAAAATATTTCCGACATTGAAGATTCACCCAATTATACCTTCGTGAAAGGGGATATTGTGGATGCTGAATTTATCGACCAACTTTTTGCCGAACATCAATTTGATGGCGTTATTCACTTGGCGGCAGAGTCGCACGTGGATAGGTCAATTTCCGACCCAATGGCTTTTGTGATGACGAACGTAATCGGAACTTGTAACCTATTGAATGCTGCCAAAATGATTTGGAAAGATAACATGGAAGGCAAACGTTTCTACCACGTTTCAACGGATGAAGTTTACGGAGAATTACACAATCCAGAAGAGTTTTTCTTGGAGACTACACCCTACGACCCACGTTCACCCTATTCAGCTTCAAAGGCTTCTTCCGACCATTTTGTGCGGGCTTATGGAAGCACGTATAAGTTACCCGTTGTCATTACCAACTGTTCAAACAATTACGGACCCAATCATTTTCCTGAGAAATTATTGCCTTTAATCATTCATAATATCCTGAACAACAAGCCTTTACCCGTTTATGGAAAAGGTGAGAATGTGAGAGATTGGTTGTTTGTGGTTGACCACGCCAGAGCGATTGATACAGTTTTTCATAACGGGAAAGAAGGAGAAACCTACAATATCGGAGGTTTCAACGAATGGAAAAATATTGATATTGTGCTATTGATTTGCAAAACGATGGACGAAAAATTAGGTCGTGAAGTAGGTACTTCCGAAAAACTCATCACCTACGTAACCGACCGTGCAGGGCATGACCTCCGCTATGCGATTGATGCCACCAAAATTATGAATGAATTAGGTTGGAAACCCTCTTTACAATTTGAAGAAGGCTTGGAAAAAACGGTAGATTGGTTTTTGAATAATCAAGCATGGTTGGATAATGTAACGAGTGGAAATTATCAGAAGTATTATACAGAAATGTATGCAAATCGTTAGAAAATGCTATTAAAGAAATTTTCATATAGAGATTATAATTGGGAAATTCAAGATCTCAATTTGCAAATAGTAAATCTATTTGTAGGTCAAAATGCTACTGGTAAGTCGAGGACATTATATCATATTGATTTACTTGTAAAAATATTAACCCAAAAAAGGGATATTACTTGGGGAGGTCAATGGATAGTTGAATTTGAAACAAATAGTAATGACATACTGAAATATGAATTAACAACAAAAGCATCAGGTGAAGTTAGTTTAGAGAAGCTTTGGAAAAACAATATCCTTAAACTTGAAAGGCATCGTTCAAGCGAATGTAGAATTTTCTCTGAAACTAATAATGATTGGGAGCAATTCACTCCTCCAACTAATCAATTAGCAATTTTAAGTAGAAGAGACATAAGAGCATTTCCTTATATTGAACGGGTAATTGAATGGGCAAGTACCTCATTTGGTTTTCGTTTTGGTAATTTGAGTTCTGATAATCCAGAATTCGATTTACTAACCGCTGTTGAAGATATTCCTGTACTTTTTACAGAATTATCACTTGAATCTAAGACGAAAATTATTAGTCAATTCAACGATATTGGTTTTAACGTTTCTACTATAAATGGTAAAGCACTCGCAAATAAAAATTTTCTTTATGTGCATGAAGAAGGAATAACTAATCCGTTACCTCATACAAAACTTTCGCAAGGAATGATGCGTAGTTTATCATTGTTAATTTTTGTTGAATATCTTGTCAGTCGCAAAAATCCTGCAACAGTTATCGTTGATGACTTAGGAGAAGGCTTAGACTATGTAAGAGCAAAAGCATTAGGAAAACTTGTTTTTGACAGATGTGTTGAAAAGGGAGTACAATTAATCGCAACAACCAATGATAATTTTTTAATGAACGTAGTAGATATTGACTATTGGAATGTCTTAATCAGAGAAGGAAAAACAGTCAAAGCCATTAACATAATTAACCATCCAGCAATTTTCGAGGATTTCCGTTTTGAAGGCACTTCAAATTTTAATTTCTTTTCGTCAAGCTATCTACCAAGTCGTTTATGAGAAAAACTGCAATTTTCGTTGAAGGGAACACTGAATTAGTTTTTATAAGAAGATATTTACAGATGAATATTGAATATGAAGAACTTGAAGTAGAATGTCGTAAAAGACAATTTGGCAGGTTTGATGAAGTCCCATTTTCAATTTCTAATCCAAGTGCAAAGTTTCATTTTAGAATAATTGACTCGGGTTCTGATGTAAAAGTTTTAGATGATATTTTAGAAGATGAAGAGTATCTACGAAATCTTGGTTACATAAAAATTATCGGACTTAGAGATATGTTTTCAGAAAACTATATCAAAGAAGTCAAACAACCGAGAAAAATTAAGATAGAACTTAATCAAAAATTCATTGACAGATTTCAGGCAAG
>JAYUIP010000214.1:0-8490 GCA_043765945.1 Arcicella sp. | reverse complement strand
TTCATTTTTAATTTTTACAGTTCTGCTAAACACAATGAAAGTGTTAAAATTGCCAATGAATTAAAAGAGAAGAAACTGTTTAGAATTATTTTGTTTTCATTCTTTACGATATTAGGGTCCTTAATTTACTTCTGTCTTTATAATTTTACTAATCGTTAAATTTAAAATTTGAATACTTAGCTTGCTTCGATTAGGATAAGTATTTTCCGTCATGGTTAAAATCAATAGACAAATGAAAATTACCAGAAAAGCCCTCCTCAAAACCCTCACGGCAGGGTTAATCACCCTCCCAAGTTTTGGAAAAAGACAAGTTGAGAAAGACCTTTTGGGGTATAAATCTGAATTTGCTGATGCTTGGAAACGTTCGGAGGAATATACGCTCACGATTTTCAACCAAATGCCTGAAGAGAAGTTGGGGTTCAAATATACCGATGAATCCTTCTCTTTCCGTACCCAATTTGTGCATTGCATCATCTACACGGCTGCCCAATTGTGCGGACGTTTGAACATTCCAAATCCTTACGAAAAAACACTTCCTTCGTTCTGGGCAAAACTCTCGAAGGCAGATTTGGAGAATGAATTACATATATTTTATGAATGGGTTTTGAAAGTTGTTAACGAAACCAAGTCAGAAACCCTTTTAAAACCCGAAGATTATGCGGGTGGAACCATCCAAATGTGGCGTTTTTTTTATGCCATGGAAAACCATATTATTCATCACCGTGGACAAGCTATTTGTTATTTACGTTTGAATGAAGTAATTCCAGAAGGATATGTGGGTTGGTAGAGAAATCATCGAAGATAATTTGTCATCCCGACGCAGGAGGGAACTGTATCATTCAGTTCCCTCCTGCGTCGGGATGACAAATCTTAATTTTTCTTATTAAGCGAATTTTCGCTAAATCATTTTTTGTAATTAATGAAAAATATTTTATTTTGAATCATTAATCAGTTTCAAAATAAAAACTAACAAATTTCATTATTTAAAGAATTATCTTTTGAATTATACCATTCAAACAAAAAATAATCATTGGCGAAAAAGGTGTATCATAAAATATTATTTGGTTTTTATTTGTAATTAAGAAATAAACTACTGTATATTTGAGTATTAACGAATGAATTTGTAGCGAAAATTCGCTGAAATTATTATTCTGAAATTAGATGAATCAAATATCTGTAAATATCATTGTAGTCCTAATTCTTCTCATTATTTGAGAAAGAGTTAGGCTTTTTATTTATGTTAAAGAAGACCTTTCCCAACAACGTGAAAGGTCTTTTGTATGATTTATGGAACGCAGATGACGCAGATGCTTCGCAACGCAGATTTAAGAGGATTTTTTTAAAAATGTTATATAGAAAAAAGTAATCGAAATTTTGAGGCTCTAATTTAGAATATCATCGAAAAAAATCTGCGTAAATCTGCGTTGCCAAAGGCATCTGCGTCATCTGCGTTCCAACCGTTCCAGCATATTTAACTTAACAAAATGGAATTAAACAAATATTCTCGCACACTTACCCAAGAGGTCACAAATCCTGCCGCAAAGGCAATGTTATACGGTATCGGTATGACCACCGAAGATATGCAAAAAGCCCAAATTGGCATCGCCAGTACGGGTTATGAAGGAAATACTTGTAATATGCACTTGAACGGATTGTCAGTCCACGTGAAAAAAGGCGTGCAAGAAAATGGCATGGTTGGCTTAATTTTTCATACCATCGGAGTCTCTGATGGCATGACAAACGGCAATAACGGAATGTCCTATTCATTGCCAAGTCGGGATTTAATTGCCGATTCGATCGAAGATGTGGTGGGAGCTCAATGGTACGATGGCGTGATTGCCGTGGTGGGTTGCGACAAAAATATGCCAGGAGCAATGATGGCTTTGGCACGTTTGAATCGCCCAGGAATGTTGGTTTATGGCGGAACCATCAAAACGGGAGAATATAAAGGTAAAAAGTTGGATATTGTTTCGGCTTTTGAGGCTTTGGGACAAAAATTTGCAGGCACAATCTCTGACGAAGACTATGAAGGCATAATCAGAAATGCTATTCCTGGGGCGGGGGCTTGCGGAGGAATGTACACCGCAAACACGATGGCGAGTTCGATGGAAGCCATGGGTTTGACCTTGCCAAATTCATCGACTTATCCAGCAACCCACGAAGGCAAAAAAGCCGAATGTCTTGCCATTGGGGCGGCAATGAAAGTGCTTTTGGAGAAGAACATTTGTACCCGTGATATCATGACTCGCAAGGCATTCGAGAATGCCATGACGGTTGTGATGGCAATGGGCGGCTCGACTAATGCGGTACTTCATTACTTGGCAATTGCTCGTGCTGCCGAGATTGAATTTACCTTGAAAGACGTTCAAGATATTTCGGACAGAGTGCCTTTAATTTCAGATTTAAAGCCTTCGGGGAAATATTATATGGAGGATATGCTTGCTATTGGCGGTGTGCAAGCGGTGATGAAATATTTATTGCAAAAAGGACTTATCTACGGTGATTGTATGACGGTTACGGGTAAGACTATTGCAGAGAATTTGGCAGAGATTCCGAGTTTAGACTTTGATAATCAGAAGATTATTCATCCATTATCGAATCCATTAAAGGCTTCTGGACACTTGCAAATTCTCTACGGAAATTTGGCAACGGAAGGTTCAGTGGCAAAAATTACGGGTAAAGAAGGCATGAAATTTGAAGGAACCGCCAAAGTTTGTGAGTGTGAAGAGGAAGTGATTGAGTTCTTGCAAAAAGGCGAAATTAAGCCAGGCATGGTGATTGTGATTCGTAATGAAGGACCAAAAGGTGGGCCGGGAATGCCTGAAATGTTGAAGCCAACGTCGGCAATTATGGGGGCAGGTTTGGGCAATTCAGTAGCCATGATTACGGACGGACGTTTCTCTGGTGGTACGCACGGTTTTGTGGTCGGACACGTTTCACCCGAAGCCCAAGACGGTGGAAATATTGCCTTAGTGAAAGATGGCGATTTGATTACGATTGATGCTGAAAATAATGTTCTTCACGTACACGTTTCAGACGAAGAATTAGCGGAAAGACGTAAATTATGGAAGCCTATTGAATCACCTTTTAAGCAAGGGGTTTTGAGGAAATATATTAAGAATGTGAGTAGTGCGAGTTTGGGATGTGTAACGGATTTGTAAAATTAATGTCAACCAATAATCTACCAATTAAATGAAAAAGATACTCACTATTGTTTTATTAAGTATTTCATTATCAGAGTTTTTACAGACGATGAAAGGGGATTGGGTTATTACGCCTACGGTTGGGTGAAATACGGTAAGTTACCACTATGTATCTAATGGCTATGAAGATTTTCAGATTAAATTACTTACTGGTTTTCATAAATATTTGAGTAATAGATTTGCGGTTGGTTTAGTTATGAATATTCGACATTTTTTTGACAGACCTTTGGTTTCCAATTTATATTACAGAAGTCAATGGAATTTATCTATTTCTCCCGAAGCTCGTTATAATTTTTTAAGATCAAGGTTTACTCCATTTGTTGCTGGAAGAATATTAAATACATCACGCAATTTAACGATATTCCTACTATACCAGTAGAGTTAAGAAGAATAACTAATGTACAATTCACGGAGAATCTCAAAATAGATGTAGGAGTAAGTTATTTCATTAAGGACAGATTTGGATTACAAGTAAAACTAATGGATTTAGACTTAGGACTTTTCAATATAACAGGTTTTAAAGTTTATCTCCCAATTAACTCTGGCTTACAATTTATCATCAATAACCCAAGGTCAGAGATTGAACCACCGAGATAGAGAATTCTTGAAATAATCATATTAAATATTTCAAAACCAAATAAAAATATAGCTTGAAACGCTTTATAAATGGTATCACAAATTGTGATACCATAAAAATACAAAATCACAAGAATAAAAAACACAACATGGCAAACACACAAACCATGACCGCAGAAATGCCCATGACTGAAACGCCCAAATTTTTATCGGGGGCTCAAGCAATCATGCAATGTTTAGTAGAAAACAATGTAAAAACCATTTTCGGGTATCCTGGCGGGGCAATTATGCCTACATATGATGCCCTCTACGACTATCAAGACCGTATAAAACATATTCTCGTTCGCCACGAACAAGGTGCTGGACACGCTGCACAGGGCTATGCTCGCATGACGGGTCGGGCGGGGGTTGCGATGGTGACTTCGGGACCTGGGGCAACCAACTTGATGACCCCAATCGCTGATGCACTTTTAGACTCAACGCCGATGGTTTGTTTAGTCGGGCAGGTGAAGGCGAACCTCTTAGGAACGGATGCTTTTCAGGAATGTGATATTATCGGAATGTCGATGCCCGTGACCAAATGGAACTACCAAATCACGGATGCCGATGAGATTCCTGAGATTATGGCGAAGGCGTTTTATATCGCAGAATCGGGTCGTCCTGGTCCTGTTTTGTTGGATATTACTCGCACGGCACAAGCGGATATTATGACGAAACCATTTGTCTATAAGCCTTGTGATGAGATAGTTAGCTATCGTCCGAGGTATATTCCGAAGCAATCGCAAGTGGAAGAAGCAGCAAAATTAATTAATGCCGCCAAGAAGCCCTACATCTTCGCTGGACACGGGATTTTGATTGCCAAAGCCCAAGATGAATTGGATGAATTTGCTCGTAAAACGGATATTCCAGTGGCAACAACGCTTTTGGGAATGTCCGCTTTACCACATAATCACCCAAATTATATCGGTTGGTTGGGGATGCACGGCAATTATGGAGCGAATGTTTTGACGGATGAAGCTGACTTAATCATTGCCATCGGAATGCGTTTTGATGATAGAGTTACGGGCGATTTAGCCAAATTTATCACCCAAGCAAAAGTCGTTCACATTGACATTGACCCTGCTGAAATTAACAAAAATATTATTGCCAATGCCCCCGTTGTGGGCGATGCAAAAGAGGCGTTGAAAGCCCTTTTACCTTTGGTGAAAGAACGCAAACATACGGAGTGGATTGCAGAGTTTAAGAAGTATGACGAAATAGAATTCGAGAAGGTTTCAAAGCGTGATTTATTCCACGATGGTGACCAAATCAAAATGGGAGAAGCCGTGGCAATGCTCTCGAAAAAGACTAAGGGTGAGGCAGTTACGGTGACGGACGTGGGGCAACACCAGATGATTGTCAATCGTTATTATGAATACATGAAACCCAATTCCTTAGTGACCTCAGGAGGTGCTGGCACGATGGGTTTTGCCCTTCCAGCCGCTTTTGGAGCGAAAGTTGGAGCACCAGATCGTGAAGTAATTGCCCTAATTGGGGATGGTGGTTTTCAAATGACAATTCAAGAATTGGGAACGATTGCCCAAAGTGGTTTACCCGTAAAAATTATCATTTTGAATAACAATTTCTTGGGAATGGTGCGACAATGGCAACAGTTGTTTTTCGAGAAAAGATACTCATTTGTGGAACTCCAAAATCCTGATTTCATTGCTATTTCAAAGGGATTTGGCATTGATGCTCACAAGGTTTCTGACCGTGCAGAATTATCGGCAGAATTGGATAAAATGTTAGCCGCAACAACTCCCTATTTATTAGAAATCGTTTGTGAAAAAGAAGAAAACGTATTCCCAATGGTTCCTGCGGGTGGGAGTGTGGCGAGTATTAGACTTGAATAGTTTATCGATGTTCGGAATTCGATGTTCGATGTGTGTTTCCTGAAAATCAAACATCAAAACTAACATCAAACATCGAATTCCGAACATCGAAAAATACATCGAAAGCAAATCCGAACAACAAAAATCGAACAACGAAAAATAATAATGAAATCATATACTGATTTAGATGTTTGGAAAAAAAGCCGAATACTGGTTAAGGATATTTATCTGTTGACAAAAGATTTCCCAAGAGATGAATTGTTTGGTTTAAGTAGCCAAATGAAACGTTGTGCTGTCTCTATTCCGTCAAATATTGCAGAAGGTCACGGTAGAAATCATACGAAGGATACACTACAATTTTTCTATATTTCAAGAGGTTCACTTTATGAACTTGAAACACAATTATTTCTAAGTTTAGATTTAGAATTTATCAAAAAGGAAAATTTTGAAACAATAACTCATTGTAAACAAATGATTAACGGATTGATTAGATATTATAAAAAGCTATTGTAGATGCCTTTTTGTTATTCGATGTTCGGAAAGCACATATCGAACAACAAAAGTCGAACATCGAAAAATACATCGAAATCCAACCGAACATCGAAAAACGAACATCGAACCAATGACAACATACACATTATCCATATTTACCACGAATACTATTGGTTTATTGAACCGAATTACGATTATTTTTACTCGTAGAAGACTAAATATCGAATCGCTAACGGTTTGTGAGACAGAGCGTAAGAATGTTTCTCGATTCACCATCGTGATGCGACATGAAAGCCGTGATGCGGTTGAAAAATTGGTTCGTCAAATCCGTAAAGTGGTGGATGTTTTAGCAGTTTTTGGGTACTTAGACCACGAAATTGTCTTCAACGAAATTGCCCTTTTCAAATTGGCAACGCCTCTTGGAGGCACGCCCTTAAACATCAAAGAAATCAACCTCGACTGGAACGCAAAAGTGGTTCATTGGGGTTTGGATTACGTGGTGATTGAAAAGAATGGAACAGAAGTAGAAATAGCCGAATTTTATCAATACATGAAAAATTGGGAGATTTTGGAGTATTTAAAATCAGGCAGAGTTGCGGTTGGGAAAACGGAGAAAGGTTTGGTGGAATATCTGCCAGAATCGGATTGGGAAACGGTTTAGTGGGTTTAGTCGCTTGCCTTGCCCCCAATGGAATTGGAGTGACGATTATTATTAGGCTTCCAGCCTAAGGGAATAAGGCAAGATGCCTTTTAATAGTCGTCACTCCAATTCCATTGGGGGCAAGGCAAGCGGCTGAGACCGACAAATTACTTACCAATCAGCCTTTCCTCCAAAATCCCCTTATAACTCGCTGCCAAAGGAATCGTTATTCCCTCAATCATAATTTGATGTCTTTCAATTTTTTGAATGGCTTTTGAGGCGACAATATACGATTTATGAATTCTGATAAATTTGTCTTTCGGTAAAATATCAAGCATTTCTTTGATGGTCATTCGGGTAGAAATTTTGCGATTTTTTTCGTGAATAAACAACAAATTTGTGTCTGATTGAATATATAAAATTTCTTCCAAATTTACCCGAATCCAATCGTAACCATCTTTCACGAAAATACTGGATTGTTCACCTTTTGCTACGCTCAAACGCTCATAAGCACGATTACAGGCTTGTAGGAATCGGGTAAATTCAATCGGTTTTATCAAAAAATCAAGCACTTGCAGATTAAAACCCTCCACGGCATATTCAGAATAAGCCGTTGTCAGAACAATTTGGATTGGTTTATTTTGAATCAATTGAGCGAAATCTGTCCCTAACATATCAGGCATCTGAATGTCTAAAAAAAGCAAATCAATTGTTTCCGTATGAAGATAAGCCAACGCTTCTGCGGTGCTAAAAAAGGATTTTTTTAACTCAACAAATGGCACTTTTTGAGCGTTCCTTTCTAAGATTTCAATAGCCGCAGGTTCGTCGTCGATGATGATGGTTTTAAGCATGGTTTTAATGTTTGTTGTTCGAAAATATCAACTTACCTCACCCAACCCTCCCCTTGATGGCAGGGCTTTTGAGCGAGCGCACAAAGCCCTCCCATCAAGGGGAGGGTTGGGTGGGGTAGATAAGTATAATTCAGCTAAATAATGTTTTATAAATCTATTCGTAAATCTATTTTGAAAATATCTAATTCGTTGTTTATCAACAGTTTATGTTTATTTCTATACTGCAAATCCAATCGTTTCTGAACATTTATAATCCCCGTTCCCATTCCTTTTTTAGCCGTATTATTTGGTAAAATTGAGTTAGAAACCCTCAAATGAACTTGTTGATTTTCGATGTTTAAATCAATGTCAATAAAACACTCTTTATCCATGCTGATTCCGTACTGAAATGCGTTCTCAAGGAATGGAATAATCAAAAATGGAGCAATTTGAGCGGGTTGTTCATCGCAGGAAATATTTGTTCTGATTTTGATATTTCCACTTTCTGGTAAACGGGCTTTTTGTAGCGTCAGATACTGTTCCAAAAACTTAATTTCCCGTTCTACGCTCGTGAACTCGTGTTGAGATTCTTCTACTGAAAAGCGTAAAATTCCTGATAATTTTTCAATTAAAGTTGCCGTATTTTCGTTCTCTTCTCGATAGGCTTCGTTGTAAATTGTATTGAGAGCGTTGAATAAAAAATGAGGGTTAATTTGGGCTTTCAGAACGCTTAATTCAGCCTCAGATTTTTCTTTCAGTAATTGAATTTGTAAACGTTTTGTTCTGAAATAATCAGCAATATATCCGTACAAAACGATAAATGAAATTAGAAGAAAAGTAATGAAGATATTTTCATCGGCGTAATCTGGAAAGAACTC